>JBKBIZ010000200.1:0-800 GCA_046293975.1 Hyphomonas sp.
TCGCGCATCAGACAGGCGCCGAACCTACCCGACTGGACCCGGTCCGACGGGCAGCCGACGTTCAGATTGATCTCGTCATAGCCGAAGGCTTCACCGATCCTGGCGGCCTCAGCCAACTGCGCCGGATCCGACCCGCCCAGTTGCAGCGCCAGCGGATGCTCCAGCGCATCGAACCCCAGCAGCCGCTCGCGATCCCCATGCAACACCGCCGGCGCCGTCACCATCTCCGTATAGAGCAAGGCCCGTGTCGTCAGAGCACGGTGAAACGCCCGGCAATGCCGGTCGGTCCAATCCATCATCGGCGCCACGGCCAGCCTACGCGCTTGATTTAATGGCATTTTCTCTGTAGTTTCAGGCGGTTGGTAGACGATGTTCGCCGACGCTTCTACGCGCTTTTTCGACGGTTTTCGCCCCTCTACGACATCTCACTGCACCCTTTTTGCACCCAAATCATGGCCTCCATTCGCAAACAAAAGTCTGGCCGGTGGCGCGTCCAAGTGCGGCGCAAGGGACAGGCCGTGAGCGAGACCTTCGTGAGGTACGAAGACGCCAAGGCTTGGGCGGTCGATGCTGAGCGGCAGATTGATCGAGGGGAAACACCTCGAGACTCTCAGGTTGCTCGGATCAAGTCCTTTGGCGAGCTCATCGACCTGCACATCGACGACATGAAATCGGTCGGCAAGGCGCCGCGCCGCTCAAAGACGGCGACGTTGAGGATGCTCAAAGATCGCCTGGGGCGGAGGACCTTAGGACAACTTGATAGGCAGTTGTTCATCGACTTCGGCAACGAGCGCGCGAAG
>JBKBIZ010000201.1:0-798 GCA_046293975.1 Hyphomonas sp.
CGCCCTATGCCGACTTCTGGCGGCGGTTGTCGTCTGAGAATCGGCTGCTGGCGGATCGCAGCCCCGAGACCGTGCGCTGGCGCATGGCGGATCCCGACCTGACGCTGAAGCCGGTGTTGCTGGCCTGTGTGCGCGAGGGCCGGATCGTCGCGACCGCCATGGCGCAGATGACCAAGACCAGCCTGATCGAGCCGCCCTGTCTGGACATCATCGACCTGGTCGCGCTGGAGACGGCGCAGGATGCGATCGAAGTGCTGACGCAGGCCCTGATCGACAATGCGCGCGCCATGGGCGCCGCCAAGGTGCGCTTGCAGATGGTGACGCCGCAGATGCTGGCGGCCTTGGGCGAACTGGCGGCAACGGCGCGACGCGAAGGCGGCTGGGGCCATTGCCACGCCATCATCGACGATCCGGCGCTGGCGGCCGCCTGGGCGCCGACCCCGTTCGACGGCGACTACGGCATCTGCTCGCGCACTCCGCCCGCGCCGGCGCGACTCAGCCGGCCGTCCGCAGCGCACGCAACCGCGCGCGGCCGCGTCTCAAAGGCCTGATCAGACCTTGGGGCGGGCCTTCAGCTCGTCACGGATTTCGATCAGCAGGGATTCCGTCGCCGTCGGCGCCGAGGGCGCGGGATCGGGCTTGGCCGCTTCCTGACGGCGCAGGACGTTGATCCCCTTCACCACCATGAAGACCACCCAGGCCACGATCAGGAACTGGATCACCGTGTTCAGGAAGGCGCCGTACTGGATCGCCACCTTCTCGATCGCCTCGGTCGCCGGATTTTCGGCCCGCAAGACC
>JBKBIZ010000202.1:0-507 GCA_046293975.1 Hyphomonas sp.
CGGAAAGACCTTCATCGGCGGTGCCGACATCAGGGAATTCGGCCAGCCGCCGGCCGCCCCTCTACTGCCCGCTGTCATCGAACGGATCGAGTCCTTCGACAAGCCGGTCATCGCCGCCATCCAGGGCGCGGCGCTCGGTGGCGGTCTGGAAGTGGCGCTTGCCTGTCATCACCGTATCGCCTCTTTGGCTGCTCAACTGGGTTTGCCCGAAGTGAAGCTCGGCCTCGTCCCCGGCGCCGGCGGCACGCAGCGCCTGCCACGCCTCGTCGGCATCCCCGCCGCCATCGCGCTGATCGGCAGCGGCCGCAGCGTCAAGGCGGCGGAGGCGCTGGCGCTCGGTATCGTTGACGCCGTCGCGGACGGGCATCCAGTCGAGGCGGCCATCACCGCCGCGCCCACAAGCACCCCCAAGGCCAAAGCCACAAAGCTCTCCAGGATCGCCCTCATTCCCGCACCCCCTGCACAGCCACCCCGCCCATGTGAAGCCCGATTTTCTCCCTATCCAAC
>JBKBIZ010000202.1:517-792 GCA_046293975.1 Hyphomonas sp.
GTGACCATCCCCTTCGCCGCACCGGTACGCTGGCCGTCCCGATCGCCGATCCGGCCGTGATCGAAACGGCCCGTTCGAAAATCCTCGCCAAGGTGCGCGGCCAGCAGGCTCCGGCCGAAGCCGTCAGGCTCGTCGAAATGGCGGGACGGCCGCTTGCTGAAGGACTGGCCGACGAGCGGGCAACCTTTCTGAGCCTGCGCGACAGCGCCGAGGCGGCAGCCCTGCGGCATGTCTTTTTCGCGGAACGACAGGCATCGAAGGTTGAAGGCCTGGAG
>JBKBIZ010000203.1:0-791 GCA_046293975.1 Hyphomonas sp.
GTTCTGGAGCGTGACGACGGTATTCAGGTTGCGCTCATCCACGTTTGTGGCGACGGGGGAGGCTTCGAGACCATTGCTGAAACCTCCGCTCCGTACGGCCCCCGTCTCAAGCCAGGCGACATGGTTAGTTGGAGACCATTCTCCCTATCCAAAGAAATAGCAGACAAGATGGGTGACGAACGCAAAGGCTGGGTTGGCCTCATCATTGGTCAGCTTTCTCCAGAGCTGAATGCTGATGGATGGAAAGGCTTGGCGCTTTTTGGGAACGCTTTCGAATGATCGATAACTCCGAAATCATAGCGCGCATCGAAGCTGGCGTCGGCCGCATCACCTTGAACCGGCCCAAGGCGATCCATGCGCTGAACCGGTCGATGTGCGAGACGATGATTGCGGCGCTCTTGGCCTGGCGCGAGGACGCGGCGGTGACGTCCGTCCTGATCGATCACGCAGGCGAGCGCGGCTTCTGCGCAGGCGGCGACATCCGCATGATTGCGGACAGCGGGGCGGGCGACGGCGTGGACGCCAAGGCCTTCTTCCTGGCCGAATATCGGCTGAACGCCCTGATGTTCGGCTATCCAAAGCCGATCACCGCCATCGTGGACGGCATCGTCATGGGCGGCGGGGTCGGGATTTCGGAACCGGCGGATGTCCGCATCGCCACCGAACGCACCACCTACGCCATGCCGGAGACGGGCATCGGCCTGTATCCCGAGGTCGGGGGCGGGTGGTTCCTGCCGCGTCTGCCAGGCCAAACCGGCGTCTGGATCGGCCTGACAGGCGCGCGGCTGAAG
>JBKBIZ010000204.1:0-785 GCA_046293975.1 Hyphomonas sp.
AACGTCTCGATCCAGCCCCTGATCGTCTATCGCGCCAGACCCACGACCGTCGCTGCACCCACGGAGTTCGACGCTATCCTGATCCACTCCCCCCGCGCGGCGAAGATCCTGGCCGAACGAGGCGGCGCCCGGCTGTCGCACGCCGTCACGGTTTGCATTTCCGCCGCCGCCGCCGTCCCGCTGGTCGACCTGGGCCTGACCCCAGCCGTGGCCCAAACGCCCGACGAAGCGACATTGCTCACGATCTTGAAAGCGGCGCTTGGCAAGCGCGATGCGGCCGTATAAAGACCCCGTCTCGCGCGGACTGCTTCGTCCGTCGCAACCGGGCCGCTTTAGCTCAGCCGGTAGAGCACATCATTCGTAATGATGGGGTCAGGTGTTCGAGTCACCTAAGCGGCACCACCACTGCCAGTAGGACCAGAGAACGGGAACGGCCTAAAGGGTCGCAAACCCACTCTGTTCCTCGTTTCCAAGCCAAAGCACCGTTAGCCTCAGTGACCGGAGCGTAGTTGTGAGCTGTGTGCTCGGCTCACAGAAGGGCACCATCGTTCTAGGGGAGCTCTACTTTGCCGCTCGGCCGGGATGAGCCTGAAGGTGCCTCCGCTTGGGAGTTTTATGGGTTCTCAGTGGGGAGCCTTTAGGTATCAGCGGCGAGACCGACGCAGAACTCTTTCCGCAGTCGCTCGCGCGGTCGGGCGAGGCAGCGAAACTCCCAAATCAAGCCACATGATCACATTATAATATCGAGAGGCCTGTGGTTGATACTGAGTGAGCAACGCGTGAAT
>JBKBIZ010000205.1:0-782 GCA_046293975.1 Hyphomonas sp.
CTGTCCACGGCGAAGATCACGTCGGCGAACTCCACGACCAGCAGGGCCAGCAGCAGCGGCGTGGCGTGCAGGCGCAGGCGGCCGGTCGCGTCGGGCAGGCGGGTCAGGAACTTCTGGCCGTCCAGTTTGGGGCTGATGGGCAGGAAGCGGCGCAGGAAGCGCACGGCGGGGTGGTTGGCCATGTCGGGGGCCTCGTCGTCGCCGCCGCGCAGCAGTTTCACGCCGGTCAGCAGCAGGAACGCGCCGAAGATCCACATGATCCAGTCGAACTGAGTGACGAGAGCGGTGCCCAGGCCGATCATCAGGCCGCGCAGGATGATCACGCCCAGGATGCCCCAGAACAGCACGCGGTGCTGGAGGTGGCGGGGAATGGCGAACGACGCGAAGATCACGCTGATCACGAACACGTTATCGAGGGCCAGCGCCTTTTCCAGCGCGAAACCGGTCAGGTACGCCATGCCGCTGGCCGGTCCCAGCGTGGCCCACACCCACCCGCCGAAGGCCAGCGCCACGGCGATGTAGAAGGCACTCAGTTTGAGGCTGCTGCCGATCCCGATGACCTGATCCTCGACCGCAACGCCGGCGGCGTCGGCGCGGCGGCGGCGCAGGCGGTCCAGGATCCCGAGGTCGAAGGCGAGCAGGGCGACGACGAGGGTGATGAAGACCAGCCACATCCAGGTGGGTTGGCCGAGCCAGGGGGTCATGAGTGCGTCCACGGTGTTCCTCCGGTGGGCGCGGCGCGTGACGGTGGGTGACTGGCGGGAGCGGCGTGCCTGGAAGAC
>JBKBIZ010000206.1:0-781 GCA_046293975.1 Hyphomonas sp.
CCACGTGATGCGGGGCGACCTGATCCGACATCCTCACGCTTCCTCGCGCGCCCTGGCCGCGAACTCATCGCGCAGCTCGCGCTTATAGAGTTTGCCGTTGGCCTCGCGGGGAAGTTCGGGCCGGAAATCGAACTGGCGGGGCATCTTGATCCGCGCGAGTTGCGGAGAGAGGTAATCGCGAAGCTCCTGTTCGAACGCTGCGCCCCCGTCGGCCGCGACCTCGGCCATGTCGACCGGCTGGACGACCGCCACCACGCGCTCGCCCAGATCAGCATCGGGCGCGCCGATCACCGCGGCGTCCATCACCTTGTCGTGGCTGACCAGCAGGTTTTCCACCTCCTGCGGATAGATGTTCACGCCGCCCGAAATGATCATGTGGCTCTTGCGGTCGGTGAGGAACAGGTACCCCTCCTCGTCGACATGGCCGATGTCGCCGATCGTCATCCAGCCCTTGGGATGCATGGCCTCGGCGGTCTTGTCGGGATCGTTGTGGTAGGTCGGCAGGATCGCATTCTCGAAATAGATCAGCCCGTCCCGTCCGGCGGGGAGCTCTTCCCCGTCCGGACCGCAGACGTGGATCGTGCCGAAAATCGCCTTGCCCACGGTCCCCGGCCGCTCGAGCCATTCGGCTGAACGGACCAGAGTCATCCCGATGCCCTCCGAACCGGCATAGTATTCGTTCACGATGTCGCCCCACCACTCGATCATCGCCTGCTTGATGGGGACGGGACACGGGGCGGCCGCGTGAAGCGCGCGCTGGTGGCTCGACAGGTCGTAGCGG
>JBKBIZ010000207.1:0-778 GCA_046293975.1 Hyphomonas sp.
CCCGGCCGACGCCAAGGTGACGGTGATTGAATTCTTCGACTTCCGCTGCCCCGGCTGCAAGGCCGTCGCGCCCCAGTTCCGCGCCCTGATGGCGGCCCATCCGGACGTCCGCTTCGTCTTCAAGGACTGGCCCATCCTGGACCGGGGCGAGGACGTCGCGTCCCAGTACGCCGCCCGCGCCGCGCTGGCCGCGCACCAGCAGGGCAAGTATCTGGAAGTCTACGACGCCCTGATGACCGAGCGCGCCCTGACGCCCGAGTCCATCGACGCCATCCTGGCCGCAAACGGCGTAGACATGGCCCGCGCCAAGGCCGCCATCGCCTCGCCCGACACCACACGCCACATCGCCGACATCCACACCACGGCCGCCGCCCTGCGCCTGCGCGGCACGCCCACCTTCTTCATCAACGGCAAGGCCAGCCCCGGCATCGACCCCGCCGAAATCGCCAAACTGATCGAAGCGGCAAAGCGCTAAGGCTACCCTCTCCCAGCGGGAGAGGGCTTGAGCCTCGGAGAGCCTTCGGCGATCCGCAAGGCGAAAGGGTGAGGGGTTAAGGTGTGCGACGCGGCCCACCGGCCGACCCTCATCCGGCCCTCCGGGCCACCTTCTCCCAACGGGAGAAGGGGACGCTATCTACGCCTCGGCCAGGCTCATCTTCCCGCCGATCCATTCCACGCCCGCATGGCGCAGGGCGTCGTTCGCCGCAGCCTCGTCGCCCATCGTCTGCTCGGCGCGATACAGGACATAGTAGCTGTACGGATCGTTGGGCCAGTCCGT
>JBKBIZ010000208.1:0-773 GCA_046293975.1 Hyphomonas sp.
AGCGTCGTTCACGACGGCCAGCATGCCGGGAGGCAGCGCCGCGCGGAGTTTTGCGGCGGTGGGCCACCAGTAGTCGTGGTTGCCGCGCAGCAGGACCTTGGTGCCGGGCAGCGCCGCGACGGGCGCGAGGTCGGTCATGGCGTCCGGCAGGCGCATGGCCCAGGACAGGTCGCCGGGCAGCAGCACGAGGTCCTGTGGGCGAACGAGTTCCCGCCACTGGTCGAAGATGGCCTGCGGGTGCCCGGCCCAGTTCGGTCCGAAGACGGTCATGGGTTTCGGGGTGACAGTGGCGAGGTGCAGGTCGGCAATGGCGTACACGCGCATGGGGTCTGGGTCGTCTCCGGGCTCGGGCGGGGGGCGAAGGGGCGGGGCGGGTAACAGAAGGGCCCCCCCGCAGGATACGGGAGGGCCTTCTCTTCTGATGATGGTCGGGGCGAGAGGATTCGAACCTCCGACCCCGTCGTCCCGAACGACGTGCGCTACCAGGCTGCGCTCCGCCCCGAACCCGACCACCGCCCGGCTGTTGCTGGGCAGGGGGTAGTCTACGCGGCGTCCTGCGGGGTGTCAAGCGCGGCGGGGCGGGTCATTCCGGGTCGTTCCAGTCTTCCGGGCTGTCCCGGGGCCGTCCGGGTCCTCCCCTTCCGGCAGGCTGGCGACGTGCTCGCGGATGGCGGGCCAGATGACGTTCCCGGTGAAGCCGCGCCGCGCCAGGAACCCGAAGGCGCTGGCCTGCGGGTCGCGCTTGCGGGCAAAGGACGACCAGCGGCGTTGCA
>JBKBIZ010000209.1:0-762 GCA_046293975.1 Hyphomonas sp.
GTGCCGTTCCCGAACTCGTTGTCGTTGATGAGTTTCAGGCCCGCCTCATAGGTGGGCACCCGCACGACGCACAGGACCGGCCCGAAGATCTCGTCGCGGTAGGCGTCCATGTCGGGCGTGACGTGATCGAGCAGCGACACGCCCAGGAAGAAGCCGTTCCCGTCGAAGGTCTGCGTCCGGCCGTCCACCACGACCGTCGCGCCCTGATCGGCGGCGCTGCCGATGTACCCGGCGACCCGGTCGCGGTGCTCGCGGGAGATCAGCGGCCCCATCTCGTTCGCGGCGTCACTGCCGGGACCGACCTTCAGGGCCGGCAGGCGCGAGGCGATGGCGTCCACCAGTTCATCCGCCACGTCCCCGACGGCCAGCACCACGCTGATCGCCATGCAGCGCTCCCCGGCGGACCCATAGGCGGCGCTGACGGCGGCGTCGGCGGCCATGTTCACGTCCGCGTCGGGCAGGACCAGCATGTGGTTCTTCGCGCCGCCCAGCGCCTGCACGCGCTTGCCGTGTTCGGTGCCCTTGCGGTAGATGTACCGCGCGATGGGCGTGCTCCCCACGAAACTGACCGCCGCCACGTCCGGGTGCTCCAGCAGCGCGTCCACCGCCTCCTTATCGCCGTGAATCACCGTGAACACACCGTCCGGCAGCCCGGCCTTCTGCAACAACTCCGCGATGAACAGGCTGGCGCTGGGGTCCTTCTCGCTGGGTTTCAGGATGAAGGCGTTCCCGCAGGCCAGCGCGTTCGCGATCATCCACAGC
>JBKBIZ010000020.1:0-39818 GCA_046293975.1 Hyphomonas sp.
GACGCCTTCCCCTATCTCGAAATCGAGGAAATGGGCTGGAACTGCGCGGTTCACGGCCAGAAAAGCTATAATGGCGTCGCCCTGCTCTCGAAATTCCCGCTTCAGGATGTCACCCGGGAGATGTCGAGCCTGAAGGACGACCAGGCCCGCTATATCGAAGCCACCGTGCTGGCCGAGCGGCCCGTCCGCGTCGGCGGGCTCTACCTGCCCAACGGCAATCCGGCCCCCGGACCTAAATATGATTACAAGCTCGAATGGGTCGCCGCCCTCGAAGACCACGCCCGTAGCCTGCTGAAATCGGAGGAACCCTTTGTCCTCTGCGGCGACTATAACGCCATTCCGGCCGCCGAAGACTGCTGGGACGAGACCGTCTGGAACACCGACGCGCTGGCTCTGCCCAAAACCCGTGCGGCCTGGCGCCAGCTGAAGCATCTTGGCCTCACCGATGCCTTCGAAGCCTGCGATGGCCGCGCCCACCAATACACCTTTTGGGATTATCAGGGCGGCGCCTTCCAGAAGGATCACGGCATCCGCATCGACCATATCCTCGCCTGCCCCCGCATGACCGACCGGCTCACAGGCAGCGAAATCTTCCGCAAGGCCCGCGCGATGGACAAACCTTCTGATCATGTGCCCATGATTGCGGAGTTCGAGGACTGATTCCGTTTAGCTTCCGGAGCCCCCATGCCGCCGCATGTTCTGCCGATTGTGCTGCTGTCGATTTCGAACCTCTTCATGACGATGGCCTGGTATGGCCACCTCAAATTCAAGGCCGCGCCGCTGGTGCTGGTGATCCTGGCCAGTTGGGGCATTGCGTTGATCGAGTACATCTTCGCCGTACCCGCCAATCGCTGGGGGCATTCGGTCTATTCGGCCGCAGAACTCAAGACGATCCAGGAGGTGATTACCCTGATCGTGTTTGCCGGATTTTCGGTGTGGGTGTTGAAAGAGCCACTTGGCTGGAACCACGCAGTGGGGTTCGGCCTGATCGCGCTGGGCGCGTGGTTCATCTTTCAGGGCAAGTAGGCAAAGGTGGCGAAGCAATTCGCGCCGCCACCTGCCGAAAACTTACTTCGTGATCTCTTCTTTGACTTCTACGGCGGTGTCTTCGACAGCCTGGCCACCGGCCTTCACGTCTTTGCCAACGCCTTCAATTGTGTTGCAGGCGGCAAGCGCCGGCAGGACGGCAACTGCGAACAGGGCAGCAATCACTTTTTTCATGGTTTGGATCTCCCGTTAATGATCCGATGAAGATGGCGCGCCCGTCGATTTTCGGCAAGCCTTACCTTTACGATCAACGGGTTATGTGGCGCAAAAGCCTCACTGCGGCTTACGCGTCATTCCCGTTTCCAAACCCGCCGACTCTTTGCTAAAGAGCCCCCATGAAATCCGCTGTTATCGTCTTCCCCGGCTCGAACTGTGACCGTGACGCGCAGGTCGCGCTGAAAAAGCTGACCGGCAATGCGCCGGCCATGGTCTGGCACAAGGATGGAGAAATCCCCGCCGGAACCGACCTCGTGATGGTGCCCGGCGGCTTCTCTTACGGCGATTACCTGCGCTGCGGCGCCATGGCGGGCAATTCGCCGATCATCTCGCAGCTCAAAGCCCATGCCGAACGCGGCGGATATATCCTCGGCGTCTGCAATGGTTTTCAGATCCTTACCGAGACCGGCCTCCTGCCCGGCGCGCTGGTGCGGAACGCTTCGCTGCACTTCGTCTGCCGCCCGCAGAAGCTTAAAGTCGAGAGCAGCAACACCGCCTTCACCAGCGCCTATACCGGCGGAAGCGAAGTCGTGATCCCGATCGCCCACGCCGAGGGCAACTACTTCGCCGATGCCGCTACGCTCGACCGTCTCGACGGCGAGGGCCGCGTGGCCTTCCGCTATGCCAGCGGCGAGAACCCCAACGGCGCCGCCCGCGACATTGCCGGCATCCTCTCGGAGAATGGCCGCGTGCTCGGCATGATGCCCCACCCCGAACGCGCCATCGGCGACCATGAAGGCGGCAGCGACGGCATCGGCCTCTTCAAGAGCCTGATGGCGGCAGCATGAGCGGGCCGGGCAGCCAGACAGACCTGATCCGCCGCCTGCCCAAGGCTGAGCTCCACCTGCATATCGAAGGCAGTTTCGAGCCGGAGCTGATGCTGGCCCTGGCCGAACGCAACAAGATCGACCTGCCCTTCAAGACGCTGGAGGCTGCCAAAGAAGCCTATGATTTCAATAACTTACAGGAATTTCTGGATCTCTATTATCAGGGCATGCAGGTGCTGCGCACGGAAGAAGATTTCTTTGATCTGACCTGGGCTTACCTTCAGCGTGCCAAAGCCGACAATGTCCGCCATGTCGAGCTGTTCTACGATCCCCAGGCCCATACTGAGCGGGGTGTGCACTTTGGCACTGTCACCGACGGCATTCTGGCGGCCATCAAGAAAGGCGAGCGGGAACTGGGCATCAGCGGCTATCTGATCCTGAGTTTCCTGCGCCATCTGTCCGAGGAAGACGGGTTTGACCTGCTGATCGAGTCCGAGCGCTGGCATGACAAATTCATCGGCGTTGGCCTTGATTCTTCTGAAGTTGGCCATCCGCCGCTGAAGTTTGAGCGCCTCTATCAGCGCTGTCGGGAAATGGGTTTCAAGCTCTGCATGCATGCCGGCGAAGAGGGCCCGCCCGCTTATGTTCGGGAGGCATTGCTGGATATCGGCGTCGACCGCATCGACCATGGCAACCGCTCGATGGAAGACCCTGAATTGATTAGCATCCTGCGCGAGTTGCAGGTGCCGCTGACCAACTGCCCGCTGTCAAACCTCTCCCTCTGCGTGATCGACGATCTGAAGAAAAGCCCGGTCAAAGCGCAGCTGGAACAGGGCCTTCTGGTAACGGTCAATTCTGACGATCCGGCCTATTTCGGCGGCTATATCGGCCGCAATTTCGAGCAGGTGTCGCAGGCTTTGGAACTCTCCCAAGATCAGATTGTTCAGCTGGCGAAAAACAGCTTCACGGGCAGCTTCCTGCCGGAAGCGGCCAAACAGGCGCATTTACAGGACATTCAACGCGCAGTTGCGTGACAGACCGGGACAATCCAGGACAATCCAGGACAATCTTGGACAGTTTGGGACAATTCAGGACACTTCGGGACACACGGAGAGCCTCAGAGCCCATACCGGAGGAAACCATGCGTCTCATACCCACTGCCCTGCTGGGCGTGTTCCTTCTCACTGCCTGCGGCCAGAATTCCACAGCCCCGACCGAGCCCGTGACATCACCGGCAACGCCCGCCTTCGAGCGGACCGATTATGCTGACCTCGACACCTGGCTCTGCCATCCGGGAAAGAGCGTCAACGATGCCTGCAAGGCGGACCTGACCGCGACGGTGATCGAGGAGGATGGCTCGACCCGGATCGAGACCTTCGAGGCAGCGACCGATCCGGCATTCGATTGCTTCTATTTCTATCCAACCGTCTCGCTCGATACGACGCCGAACAGCGATATGACCGCTGGGCCTGAAGAGCTGAGTGTGGTTGCCAATCAATTCGCCCGGTATGGTTCTGCTTGCCGCCTGTATGCGCCGATTTACCGGCAGGCGACGCTCCTGTCTTTGCGCACAGCGATGCTGACGGGAACGGCCACTGCGGACGCCGAGATGCGATGGGCAGATATTGTCGATAGCTGGGAGCATTATCTCGAACATGAAAATAATGGCCGGGGCGTGCTGCTTGTTGGTCATTCTCAGGGATCGGGCATGATCCTGGAACTTCTCAACAAGGAGATCATCGGCACGCCGGTTCAGGATCGGATCGTTGCCGCCCATCCGATTGGCACCCTCGCCCATCTCGACGAGGACGGCACCTTTGGCGGCATGCCAGTCTGCGACTCTGCCGATCAGACGGGCTGCATTCTCACCTATGTCACCTTCCGCTCCGAGGCGCCTCCGCCTCCAGAGTCGCGCTTCGGCAAAATCACGGAAACCGGTGACCGCGCGATCTGTGCCAGCCCCCCGGCGCTGTCTGGCGATGGAGTTGCCCTGGACGCCTATATGCCGCGCGCCTCAGCCGGCGTGATGGAGAATGCCCAATACGGCGTTGAATTCGATACGCCCTTCGTGAAGCTACCCGGACTGCTCTCAGGCGAGTGCCTCACGAATGCGACCCATGACTGGTTTGCGGTGACCATCAACGCCGCCGATGGACCGCGAACGGATAATATTCAGGGCGATATTATAGCCAATGGCGAAGTTCTTGCCGATTGGGGCCTGCACTTCATCGATGTGAACCTGACGATGGGCAACCTCGTGGAGATTGCCCGGCAGCAGGGCGAGAGCTGGGCGGAGAAGTAAAGTACCACCTGTTGATCGAGATGAGGACGCCGGAATACCGGCGCCCTCAGTGCTCACAATACGTTAGCTGTTCGAATCGTTGCCGGATGTTTCATCTTCCCCAGCATCCTCTTCATTTTCAGGCGCAGCCTGTGTTTCGATGTTTTCGAGGTAGTTCGGCTGGCAACCCCGAATGAGACTTTTCAGCATCGGATCGGTTTCGAAGACGATACCGCGCGTACCGGAAACGATCCGCATTTCACCCGCGCCGGAAGCGAGGACATAAGTCGGCTGGCTGATGGTTTCCGTCATACCGGCGGCCAGCTCTGGCGACATGTCCGGCCCGGCGGGGACACGCGCATTGCCAGCCGAGGTGAAGATGTCGATGGCGCCGACTGTGTCATCGGTCGAGACAGCCTTGATCTGGATAATACGGTCGCCGAATTCTGTATCGGCAACCATGCAGGTTGCGGAAAACAGCGGCTCGCCTTCGTTAGAGGTATACGTCACCGTGTCGCGGCCGTTTGCCGTGGCGCGTTCCCAGGTGCCCGTCGCTTGCGTCATCTGCACTTCTTGCGGCGGAGGTGCTTCCTCCTCTGCCTCGGCCTGCGCCTCGGCTTCAGGCAGCGGCTCGTCGGCAGGCTGCGTATCCTGCTGCGCATAGGCCGCGCCGCCGATCAGTGCGGCAGGGATGAGGGCGATCAATGGGTTGCGCATGATTTGGCTCCTGTACTGCGTAACTTCCCATTACCGAACGCATCACTCTGCTCCGGGTTTCACCCGCCGCAGAATGGCCCCGAAATGGCCCTGATTGATAAGGGGGCGCGCGCAAAGCACCCCACAGATGGAACAGCGCGGTGGACCTGGTTCTCAGGCCAAATAGGTCGAAAACGCTGCGCGTTCCGCCAGCGCGGCATGGCCATCTACCATCTGCGTGAGCTCCTCCTCGCTGACCTCCATCGAATAGTCGCCCCGCCCGTGACTGCCGCCGAGGATGAGGCCGGTCTTGCGGGGGAACATGTAAAGGGCGCTGCCCTGACCGGGCGCAGTGTAGGAATAGTCGATCTCTGGCTGGGGCAGCAGATGGCTGAGCTGGCCCCGGATCGGCATCAGGGTTTCGTCCCCGAACAGCTTTGCCGCGCCCAGGCCGGTACAATTGACGATCACCGGCTGCGTCAGGGCAAGCACCTCGTCTAAAGTTGCAAACCGGCGTGCGACGAACTTGGCGCCGGCGAGCTGGGCGTCCTTCATCAGCATGTCGAGGTAATAGTCCGGGTCGATCATGAGGGTGTGATAACGCTCCTCATAGGCATGGCCGAAGCGGGTCTCCGAGGTGTGCACTTCCAGCCCCGGATAGAGATCATCCCCGCCCGGCAGCGCCCAACGCTGTTCTCGGGCCCGGTTGGAAACTTCCGAATGCCGTACCCAGCTGACGCCATAGCCCGGACGGTTCACAAAGGGGAGAAAACCGCGATGCGCCTCCCGCGTGACCTGCCAGTTGAGGCGGAGAAAATCTTCGCTGGCGACAGCCCGGTCATAGAGGCTGGAAGGTAGCCAGAGGGCGCCGGCAATATTTGATGTTGTGTAGGGGTGCATCACATCGGCGTAGACGGTCACGTCATGCCCGCGCCGGGCGAGGATCAGCGCGCTGGTCAGCCCCATGACGCCTCCGCCGAGGATGGCTACGTCCTGACGGCCCGCCTCACCGGCCAATACGGCGGCGCGCTGGCAGGTGCCCCAGGAGAGCGTGACCCCGCACCCGCCATGACCATAATTGTGAATGACGGTCTTCTCGCCAAAAGCCTCTGTCTCAAGCCGGAAGCCTTGCGGCCGATAGGGGCGCAGGCCGACGACTGTTCGCGTGATCCGGTCTCGCCGGGACAGCACCTTCGGGAAGGGTCGCTCTGGCGGGGCCATCGGCACGACAGAGGGCGCGCTGACACACGCCGCCAGGGCGCTGGCCCCCATTCCCAGGAGAACGGTTCTGCGGGCAAGTTCTGGCATGGGCGACCCTCCGATTTGCCTGCCTTCTCTAGCGGCAGGCCGGGCCGCCCGCCAAGCGTCAACGCATTACGGTCCCGTCATCTGATCCAGCCACCACTGGTTCATCTGCCAGATCGACTTTTCCAGCGGCGCATTGTGCCCTATGGCGATATCCGGCGTTCGAGGCTAAACGGCACCCATGACAGACGCACGCCAGCAAGATCTCCTGAACACCGCCGCCCGGCTCCGCGAGACCGGTCCCATCCCTGATGCGATCACAGCTTACAGAGCGCTGCTAGCCGAATATCCGGACCTGCCCGATAGCTGGTACAATCTCGGCTGGCTGCTTCGCCGGGCGGGCATGGCCCACGACGCGCTGGCCGCCTATGACGAAGCGCTGAAGCGCGGCGTAAAGGGCGAGGAAGAAGTTCACCTGAACCGCGCCGCGATCCTCTCCGATGCCCTCGCCCGCCCGAACGAGGCCAAAGAGGCGTTGAAATTGGCGCTGATGCTGAAGCCGAATTACCTGCCGGCGATGGTCAATCTCGGCAATCTGCACGAGGACTTGGGCGAACGCGCCGAGGCGCTCACCATATACGAGCAGGCGCACAAGCTGGCGCCGAACAATGCAATGACCCTGTCGCGGCTGGCTGGTATGGGTAAGGCTGGGTCGATTGACGATCCGATGATTGCCAAGATCCGCGCCTTGATCGGGAGTGGCAGCCTGCTTCCTGCCGACCTGGCGCTGCTTCAGTTTTCACTAGGCCGCCTGTATGACAGTTGCGGCGCCTATGACGAGGCTGCGCAGACATTTGCGACTGCCAATTCAAGCGCCCGCACAGCCGCAGCCGGAAATGTCGCCCCCTATGACGGGATCAACGAGCTGAAACGCGCCGACCGTTTGGCTGGCGCATTTGCTGCGACCCGTGAACGTCAGACCGGGATCAGCGATCCGAACCCGCAGCCGGTGTTCATTCTCGGCATGTTCCGCTCTGGCTCGACCCTGGTTGAACAGATCATAGGGGCTCATTCGCAGGTTGCCGCCGGTGGTGAGATGGACATGATCCCGCGCATTTCCCGCGGCCTTGGCAATGATCCGGCCGGCATCGCGAATGCGCCTGAACAGCTTCTGCGCGACTATGCCGAGGCCTATCTGACCCGCATCCGCGCCATGTATCCCGGCGCATTGGTCGTCACCGACAAGCGGCCAGATAATTTCTGGCATGTGGGCCTGATCAAGCGCCTGTTTCCCAAGGCGAAAATCATCAACACGGTCCGCCACCCGCTCGACACGCTGGTCTCGGTCTGGGGACAGTATCTGCATGTTGCATTGAATTATGGCTACACACCGCAGGACATTGCCGCACACGCCCATGCCGAGCGCCGGATGATGACCCAGTGGAACAAGCTGTTTCCAGACGACATCCTCACCGTTCCCTATGAGGCAGTCATTACTCAGCCGGAACAGGAAGTGCGCAGGATGCTGGATTTTCTGGGCCTGCCCTTCGAACCAGCGTGCCTGGAATTCCACAAGGCGAGCGGCCCGGTTAAAACGGCGTCCGTCTGGCAGGTGCGCGAGCCGCTGCATGAGCGTTCGATAGGCCGCTGGAAGCATTATGAGGCTTACCTGCGTTCCCTGCCCTCCCATCCTGCACTTGATACGCTCCTGGCAGTTGAACAGCTGGGCAAACCCGCCTAGCGCTGCGCCAAATCTCAATTACGGGCTGATGTGATGACCGATACCGCTGCCATTCTCTCCCATCTCACGGCCGAGCAGGACGCCGCCTCCGGCGCCGGGCATGGCATCAAGGCCGATGAATGGGAGCGCCTCGTCAGCCGCCTGGGCCGCAATCCCAATCTTGTGGAACTCGGTATCTACTCGGTGATGTGGTCGGAGCATTGCTCCTACAAATCCTCGCGCCGCCACCTGTCGAAATTCCCCACCAAAGGCCCCCGCGTCATCCAGGGGCCTGGCGAGAATGCCGGCGTCATTGATATTGGCGACGGTCAGGCGGCCATCTTCAAGATGGAGAGCCACAACCACCCCTCCTATATCGAGCCCTATCAGGGCGCGGCGACCGGCGTGGGCGGTATCCTGCGCGACGTGTTCACGATGGGCGCGCGCCCCATCGCGCTGGTCAATGCCCTGCGCTTTGGCGACCCCAGCCACCCCAAGACCCGCCAGCTCGTCGCGGGCGTCGTGGCCGGCATCGGCGGCTATGGCAACTGCGTCGGCGTGCCCACTGTGGCGGGCGAGACCCAGTTCGATGAGGGCTATAACGGCAACATCCTCGTCAATGCGATGGCTGTCGGCCTCGCCGATCAGGACAAGATCTTCTATGCCCGCGGCGCCCTGCCCGGCTTGCAGATCCTCTATGTTGGCTCCAAGACCGGCCGTGACGGCATCCACGGGGCCACGATGGCCTCGGCCGAGTTCACCGAAGGCGAGGAAGACAACCGCCCGACCGTTCAGGTCGGCGATCCGTTCACGGAAAAGCTTCTGATCGAAGCTTGCCTTGAGCTGATGGCAACCGATGCGATCCAGTCCATTCAGGATATGGGCGCGGCGGGCCTCACCTCCTCTTCAGTGGAAATGGCTGACAAAGGCGGCGTCGGCATCGAGATGGACCTTGACGCCGTGCCCCAGCGCGAGACCGGCATGACGGCCTATGAAATCATGCTGTCGGAAAGCCAGGAACGTATGCTGATGATCCTGAAGCCCGGCAAGGAAGCCGTGGCCAAGGCGATCTTCGACAAATGGGATCTCGACGCCGAAGTGATCGGCGTGACGACCGAGACCGGCCGTCTGGTTCTCAGACAGTTCGGCGAAGTGGTGTGCGATATTCCGGTGGCGCCACTCGGCGAAGACGCGCCAAACTATGACCGTCCGTGGACCGAGCCCTCGAAGCGTCCGGCTTTTGATGTGTCGAAATATCCGGCGCCAAAAGATTATGCCGAAGTGCTGATGAAGCTGATGTCGACGCCCGACATGGCCTCCAAGCGCTGGGTCTGGGAACAGTATGACCGGCATGTGATGAACGACACAATTGACTCCTCCCAATCGGGCGGGGACGCGGCCATCGTGCGCGTGCACGGCACCAACAAGGCCCTCGCCATCTGTTCGGATTGTAACCCGCACTATGTACTGGCTGATCCCTATGAAGGCGGCAAGCAGGCGGTGGCCGAGGCCTACCGGAACCTGTCATCGGTCGGCGCGATGCCGATTGCGATTACGGATAACCTCAATTTCGGCAATCCGGAAAAGCCCGCCACGATGGGCTATATCGTCAAGGCTATCGAAGGCATGGCGGAAGCCTGCCGTGTGCTGAACTTCCCCGTCGTTTCTGGTAACGTCTCGCTTTACAACGAGACAGATGGCAAGGCCATTCCGCCAACCCCGGTTGTCGGCGGCGTCGGCCTGATCGAAGACCTTTCGAAGATCGCCACGCTGAAGGGCGCCCAGCCCGGCGACGCGCTGATCCTGATCGGCGAGAGCGAAGCTGATTTCGGCGCCTCGCTCTATGCCCGGCAATGGCTGGGCCTCAAAGGCGATGATCTGGGCCCTCCGCCTCCGGTTGACCTTGAAGACGAAATTCAAAACGGCGCCGCGATCCGTGAGCTGATCGCCAAGGGCGCGGTCCATGCCGTGCACGATATCAGCGATGGCGGCCTTGCCTGCGCGGCGGCTGAAATGGCGCTCGCCGGGAATGTCGGCGTAACGCTGGATCTGGGCGACCGCCTCGCCCGCATCGGCCCGCTCGCCGCGCTCTTCAGTGAGACGCAGGGGCGCTACCTCGTGGCCGCCAAAACAGAAGACGCCGTGTTTGATCTCATCGGCGACGTGCCTGCCCTCTATGTCGGCACAGTCGATAATTCCGGCGCGATCACGCTGCTGCACGATGTGCGCAAGAGCGAGAAAACGGTGCTGCCGCTGAAAGATCTGCGCGCATCGCACGAAGGCTGGCTGCCGGGATACATGAACGCTCTATAAGACAAGGCCCAAGAGCAGACGCCCTCCCCTGGATAAGCAGGAGAGGGCGCCCTTGGCCTGGTATGTGAAGCTACTGCTCTGATTAGAACTTGTAGCCGACACCCAGCATCACACCGCTCGTGTCTGTGCTATCGAAAGAGTAATAGGTGTAGTCACCCTTCAGATACAGATTGTCGTTGAGGTCATAGCTCATACCGGCGCCGAAAGCCGGGCCATCTGCGGAATCCTTGATATTGATCGCGTTACCGCCCGGTGTGACGAGCGAAGCGTCAAGATCAACATAGGCGTAACCGGCGCGCGCATAGGCATTGAGACGATCCGTCAGCGGAAGGTTTGCCTTGGCATATATGCCGGTGAGATAGTTCAGGCCGATATCGCCGGAAGCGGCAATGATATCGCTCAGATCGCCATCATTGTTATCGTCGAAATTGAACTCGTCTTCATCAACATTGAAGTCGAAATTGCCATCCTCAATGCCGGTTGCCAGTTCGGCTTCGAGGCTGAGTATGTTGTTGAATTTCCAGCCAGCGCGAGCCGCGATGCCGTTGGTGTCAACACCGCTGCTGGCGCCGTCGGGCTTGATATCGAAATACTGGTAGCCACCTTCCAGATAGAGGCCGGAATCCTGAGCATGGGCGGCGGCGGCAAGGCCTGTGGCGGCCGTTGCGATAAGCAGGGATCTGAACATGTTTTCTCCTTCAAGAAACGCTACTTGAGTTTCGTGCACGCCATTCGGGCGAGACGAGCAGATAACGACCTCGCCGGCGGAGAAGTTCCAGTGAAAAATCAGCAAAGCGCATGTGTTGCGGCGAAGCCACACCCCTGAAATTACGGATATTTTTGCAGTTGAGGCTACCAAACCATTGAATTCAAACGAAAGCGGCAGGCACACTGGCCTGCCGCTTAGGTATCTGACTATTCCGTAATCAGATTAATGACAGAGATGTCACTCAACCGGCACCAGATAATCCCGCTTGCCAAGGCTCAGCCCCTGCTGTCGCAGCAGCGCATAGGCGATGGCAGAATGGAAATGCAGGTTCGTCAGAATGAAGCCGGAGAGGTAGATCTTGCCTTCCATAGGCATCGTGTTTGCGCCCATCGGGATTTGCAGCGTCACATTCGTGTTGGCGTTGAGCTTGGCGTCCTCAATCCCGTTCACGTAGGCAATCGCCTTTTCACAGCGCGCGATCAGTTCGGGGAAGGTCTGCTCCGTATCCGGAAATTCCGGCATGTCGAGCCCGGCAAGACGCGCCGCGCCGCGTGCCACCGTATCACAGGCAATCTGCACCTGGCGCGTCAGGTCAAACATGTCCGGATAGAGCCGGTGGTTGAGGATAACCCTATCCTCCACATTCAGCTTGCGGGCATACGCCTCGCCCTTGATCAGCATGCCTTTCAGCGCGCCGATTGTCTGGGCGGTTGAAGCCTTGAGAATATGGGAGACCGTCGTCGTGGTCATTGGGCGTTTCCTTCTGGTTGATCTGTCTCTGGCGCCGGGCTGCGGCGCAGGGTGTATATCTGGGGAAGCTCGGCATCCACCGCCAGTGCCGCCATAACCAGCGTGTCTGCCGCGCGAACAAAGAAATCGAGCGTCAGGGCGTCAAACTCATCGCTGGGCTGGTGATAGCCCGGATGGTCCTCCACCCCGAAATAGAGGATCGGCAGCCCGGCCTGATGAAACACGCCGTGATCAGACTGGAGCGTCCAGTCATTCGGGCCATCCTCGGGCCGGTCATGCCCCATCAGCAGCGTAACCGGCGCGCCTTCGGCCACGGCTTCCATCACAGGCACCAGTTCGGGCGTGTGATAGGTGCCCGCCACATAAAGCTCGCCCATGTCAGAGCGCCCCACCATGTCGAAATTCATGTTCAGCGCCACCCGGGAAAGCCCAAGCCCCTCCATCCGCGCCAGCGCCCGCGCGCCCAGAAGGCCGATCTCTTCAGCGTCCAGCGCCGCGATGATGATGTCATGCCGGGGCCGGTGAAGCGCAAAATACTCCGCCACAGCCACAAGCGCCGAGGCGCCCGAGGCGTTGTCGTCCGCACCATTGTAAATCTCGCCTTCGCGGATGCCCAGATGATCGTAATGCGCCGTGATGAGCAGCGCAGGCCCCTCGCCCGGTGTCCGTCCGGGAATGAAACCGATGAGATTGGCGCCGATGATCGGCTCAGCCTCTGCCTCGCGCGGCACGATGGGAAAAGTGTGCGTGTAAGCGCTGAAGCCCGGCAGCGGCAGCAGGCCGATCTCCTCGAAGCGCTTGTGGATAAACCCGCGCGCCGCCTCATTGCCGCCCGTGCCGCTCGCCCGGCCCTCCAGCGCGTCGGAGGAGAGCACCTGCGCCAGATGCAGCATCTCGCCGGCATCCACATAAACCGGCTTGTAGGTGACCCCCGGCAGCGCCTCTTCGCCTTTCGGCCAGATCAGGAAACCCGCAATCAGCACCAGCACCGCCAGCGCGCCAATCGTCATATCTCGCTTCCAGGTCTTCCAGGGCATCGGCGCGCTTTCGTGTGGTCCAATCCCTTGACCCATAAGACGTGCCGCCGCATGTGCCTAGTCACCCGCCACCCGAGGAGACCCGCCATGGGTATGAGCCGCGACACGCTGATGAAATACCTGACCGAGGCCTTCCCGGACGGCGAAATTACGCTCACCGACCTCGCCGGGGACGACAATCACTGGCAGGCCGAGATCGTCAGCGCCCGGTTCGCCGGTGTCCCGCGCGTGCGTCAGCATCAGATGGTCTATGACGCCCTGAAAGGCGAGATGGGCGGCGTGCTCCATGCCCTGGCCCTGAAAACGCGCGCGCCCTGATCCTTTTGCGCAGCCGATTGACGTAACGGCCGGTTCGCGGTCTCCTGCTTGGCGCATGCCTTGGGAGGGCTCCGTCATGATGCGTCAATTCCTCAAACCTGCCTTGAAGTCTGCCAGCCTGATCGCGCTCGGCCTGGCGCTGGCCGCCTGCGGCCCGTCCAAGACCCGGATCGACCCCGATGCCATCGCCATGGAAGAACGCGCCATCGAAGCGCGCGTCTTCCTGAACAATGTCGAAAACCAGATTGCCGCCAAGAGCCACATCGCCGCCCAGGCCTATTGGGACCAGGCAACCAACATCACTGACGAAACCAGCGCGGCCGCCGCCGCCCAGGGCGCAGAGTTCACCAAGCTGGTCGTCAGCCTCGCCAACGCCTCCAAACAGTTCGACATCAAGGAACTGCCCCCCGCAGAGGCCCGCAAGATCCAGATCCTGCGCAGCGGCATCACCATTCCCGCCCCCTCCCGCGATGGCGCTGCCGAGGAATTGGCCGACATCACCACAAAGCTCGACGCCACCTACTCCACCGGTAAATTCATGTTCCAGGGCCGCGAGATCGACCTCCTGGAGGCTTCCCGCATCATCCAGGAATCGCGCAATCCGGAGGAGCTCAAAGCCGTCTGGGAGGGCTGGCATTCCATCGCCGCGCCGATGGCGCCGGACTATGCCCGTATGGTGGACATCGCCAATCAAGGCGCGCGCGAGCTCGGCTATCCCAGCCTCGACCAGATGTGGCTGTCGAATTACGACATGCGGCCCGCGCAGATGGAGGCCGAAGTCCAGCGCCTGTGGACGCAGGTTGAGCCCCTCTACAAAGAGCTGCATTGCTATGCCCGCGGGCGCCTAAACACCTATTATGGCGAAGCCGTCCAGCCCGCCACAGGTCCGATCCGGGCAGACCTGCTCGGCAATATGTGGGCCCAGCAATGGTCAGGCGTCTACGACATCATGAAAACCGACACGCCCGGCCCGAGTTATGATCTCACCGCGCGCCTCAATGAGCAGGGCTACACCCCGCTGAAGATGGTGCAGACGGGCGAAGCTTTCTTCACCTCGCTCGGCCTGCAGGCTCTGCCCCAGACCTTCTGGGACCGCTCGATGATCACCAAGCCGGAAGGCCGCGAGGTCGTCTGCCATGCCTCAGCCTGGGATCTCGATGATTTTGAAGATGTCCGTATCAAGATGTGTACGCAGGTGAATGCCGAGGATTTCCAGACGGTCCACCATGAGCTTGGCCACAACTATTACCAGCTCGCCTATCGCCATCAGGATCACCTCTACAAGAACGGCGCCCATGACGGCTTCCATGAAGCCATCGGAGACTTTGTCGCCCTCTCGATCACGCCGGAATATCTCGAACAGATCGGCCTGATCACGGCGGCGGAAAAGCCGGGGGCGGACGCAGATACCGCGCTCCTCCTCCAGACTGCGCTCGACAAGATCGCCTTCCTGCCTTTTGCGCTGTCAGTCGATAGCTGGCGCTGGGGCGTGCTCTCGGGCGAGACCCCGCCGGAGCGGTATAACCAGTCCTGGACCGACATCCGCCTTCAGAACCAGGGCATCATCCCGCCAGGCCCCCGCCCGGCAGACGCCTTCGATCCCGGCGCGAAATACCATATCCCCGGCAACACGCCTTACCTGCGCTATTTCCTCAGCTTCATCATGCAGTTCCAGTTCCACAAGGCCGCCTGCGAACAGGCCGGCTGGGAAGGCCCGCTGCACCGCTGCTCGATCTACGGCAACAAGGAAGTCGGCCGCCGCTTTGAGGAAATGATGGAAGCCGGCATGTCCCAGCCCTGGCCCGACACGCTCGAAAAATTCACCGGCACCCGCGAAATGGACGGCAGCGCCATCATCGAATATTTCGACCCGCTGATGGTGTATCTCAAAGAAGAGAATGAAGGGCAAAGCTGCGGCTGGTAAGCACCAGCGACCAGGAAATTACCATCTTTATACTGAGTATATCGGCTTCAAGCTTTAGGCATCCGCTGAAGCTCGTACGTTTTTTGTCAAAGC
This sequence comes from Hyphomonas sp., assembly GCA_046293975.1. Taxonomy (GTDB): domain Bacteria; phylum Pseudomonadota; class Alphaproteobacteria; order Caulobacterales; family Hyphomonadaceae; genus Hyphomonas. Next base: position 15,117 of record JBKBIZ010000020.1, read on the forward strand.
ACCTGATGGATTTATAAACGATGACAGCTTGGGCTCCGGAGTGACGCGTAATCTCGTCTTTCCAGAGCCCTATTAGAATAAAGCAAGCATCCTGCGCCAAGACCGTCCTGTTTCGGGAAGACGTTTTTCGCCAAACACCCTTTCCTGTTGCCCCAACCCGTGAGCGCATCTGACGGTTCATCTGTAGCCTCAGAGGGAACCTTCAGATGCCTCCGGAGTTCGTTTGAGAAAGGGTTTGTTGGAATTCATGGCTCAGTCCAAATGAAAAAATACGCAACCGTCTGGGTTCTCGCAGAATTCTGCGTTCTGAGCTTTCCTTTCCTTGTTCTGATGTCAGGCGAGCGGGCTGCCGGTTCGGGCGTGTTATGGGACTTCTCTAAAGGCCTTGGCTTTGGCGCACTCTCCATAATCGGCCTACAGTTTATACTGACAGCGCGATTCAAGAGCCTGACTCACCCTTTTGGAATCGACATCATCTACCTCTTCCACAGGTACGCCGCTTTCGGAGCACTGGCTCTTATACTCGCCCATTTCGGTATTCTCTACATCTGGTTTGAAGACGCTCTTGGGGATCTCAATCCCCTCACTGCACGCTGGGAACTCACATCGGGACGCCTCGCCCTGGTTGCGTTCGCCCTGCTGGTCGTAACGTCGGAGTTCCGTAAACGCCTGGGGCTGGCATATGGCTGGTGGCGAACAGCACATGTCGCGCTCGCCATAATTGGCTTTGTCGCAGCTATCGCACATGTGCTTGGCGTCGGTCATTTCACGGCCGCCGCAGACAAGCAGGCAATGATCCTGGGCGGCAGCGCCGGCTGGATTATCCTGATCGTCTGGGTGCGCCTTATCAAGCCCGCGCTACAGATGCGCAATTCCTGGCGCGTGATTGAAAACAGGCCCGAACGCGGAGATGTCCATACCTTGATTTTGGAACCCGCCGGAAAAAGCCTCACCCGGTGGAAGCCTGGACAATTTGTCTGGCTCACAATCGGGCGCTCTCCTTTCATGCTGAGCGAGCACCCCTTCACACTCTCGGATGCGCCTGAACACGGACCGCGCATTGCGATGTCCATCAAATCTCTGGGCAACTTCACCCAAAGCGTAGTGAAGACCAAACCTGGAACGGTGGCCTGGATTGATGGTCCGTATGGGGCTTTCTCCATCGACAGAGAATCAGGGGCGGAAGGGTTTGTCATGATCGCTGGCGGCATTGGCATTACGCCGATGATTGCCAATCTCCGGTCCATGCAAGCGCGGGGCGACCGCCGCCCGGTGACGCTGTTCTATGCGAATTCCGATTGGGAATCGGTAACGTTCCGCGAGGATCTGGATGCGCTGACGCAGCATCTGAACCTGAAAATCGTACATGTCCTGGAGGAGACAGACGAGACATGGAAGGGTGAGACAGGGTTTCTCGATCGCGATATTCTTGAACGCCACCTCGACACCTCTGCACACAGCCGGTCTTTCATGCTCTGCGGGCCAGCGCCAATGACGCGCGCGATAAGCAAAGCTTTGCTGGACATCGGTGTGCCAATCGGGCGCATCAAAACTGAAATCTTTGATCTGGTATAAATTCATGCGCCCTATACTCGCCACCGTCATCGCCGCCATACTGCTCGTCTGGACCGTGTTATTGGCAGGCGTCTTCGCCTTTGCGATGAACTAAACCTGGACGGCCATGGCTATCGTGCGGACCAAATAATGCTACTTCCATCCGTCCACTGAACTCTAAAATCGATATTTTCAATCTGCTCTGTCCGGCTTTCATGGCGGCCGCTTCAAGATCGGCCTTGGTCATGCGTTCCACAGACATAGCCGCCGGCAGGAAGCGATCGACTGCATACCCGCAGCACGGGCGAAGAATTCGCGATACCTGGAAACTGGACCGTGTCCGGAGCAGTTTCACTTTGGAGGATTATTAATGGCTGCGCCAGTCCTTGACGCGGGCTATGGTGTCGGTCTTCGGGGAATTCTGATCCGGGCGCGTCAGCTTTCCCTGGTTATCAAGGCCGAGCAGGCGGGCTCATGCGCGCGCAATCGGACCGGAGCGCCCTGCTTGCCTGTTGGAAGGTGATGTTCCGCAACATCCTGCGATCCTGAATGCTGCGGAAACTCATTTCCGCACGATCAGCCATCGATAAATACCCACCAGATTGATCAGTGTCAGAGCGGCATTCTGGAGAATGAGCGGCGTTTCACCATCCTGCAAAGCATAGGCAATCCATGTGACAGAGGACGCCGTGAAAATGACAAAGCCATAACCGGTTAACCGCGCGCTGAGATTGGCCGAGACCATGACCGCTGCAATGGTCCCGGCCCCCATCGCCATATATCCCAGTATGTTTTTCATTATCTGATCCTGAAAGGCAAAATCGGTGAATTATGCGCCAATCGCGACTCTTCCTGCCTGCCTTGAAGAATGCCCTGATGCGCAAGTTGTTCCTGAATCGTTCAGCCTGTTCTGCACACAGCGAGTCTCGGTGTGAGGTGTTCATCCCCTCCACTTCACCCGGCGCCCCTTCAGCTGGCGGAACACTGCGGCTTGGCGCGCGTTCCTGTTCATTAAGCAAAGGTATTTCCATGTCTGAGACCAAGGGTTCTGTGCACGGCTCGTCAGCTGCGACCCGGCTGCGACATGAAATAGATTCCGGTAATACCGGAGATAAAGTCAACTATCCCGACCCCGCCGCAGCCCCTCTTGGCACGGATGATGAGGCGGCGGGCATGACGCCTGCAATCACCGACAGGGATATAGAAATTGAAACAGCCTGCCGCCACAAACCTCAGCGCAGATGGATCCCGGAATCTCTGGGTGAAAAGTCTTCGGTTGTAGTGATTGCAGGATTCCTGATTACTTTTGCCGTGGTCATCGTCTGGCTGGCGAGTACTGCCCGTGCCTGAAGCAGACAGGTCGGCGCTGCCCGCGTTCGCGTGTCTTCCGCACAAGGTTTTTCGGACGAACAGCTTTCGGTATATCACCTTGTCTGAACTGGCAGACCGCGGGCGGGAGATTTGCCGGGCCCTCGCCCCGGCCAGCCACCTGCGGGCAAGCCGCTGGAAGATCGGCGCCTGGGACCGTCCTCTTGGGTGACGCAGGAGTCCACCAAAGGCCATAAAAACAAGGATCGAAACGAATCTCGGCCCCTTCATGGTATTTGCTCTTAAGCAGAAAACCGACCGCTTCACGCCATGAAAAAATCCTTCTGAGCTGCTTTTACGAAGGCATATCTGTGAAATTACTCCGACCACATAGACAGGATATTATCCACTTGCGCGCACCCTCATCTGTCGTTGAGCTGGGTGGAAAAGCGCGGCATGCCATACGTCAGAAAACTACTCATCATTCTTGTGGCACAGTACCGGCTGCAATTCCTGGATATGGATCTTGCGCGCGCGCAGTTTCGCGAGTTTGTGCATCAGGTTCCCCTTCTTTACTTCATTCTTTCGTGCAATGCGGTCGCCGTATTAGCGGTCTATAGCCCGTTCGCCCCAACGCTTCTGAGTAGTGTCTTCCCGATTATTCTGTGTACGGTCGCGGCTATCCGGGGTCTCTGGTGGAGCCGCCGCCGTCATTCCAGCTTTTCCGATTCAGAGATAACACGGCACATCCGGACGACAGGCACGCTGGCGGTGATCATGACAGCAGGTTTCATGATCTGGGGCCTGCTGCTCTACCCGTATGGCGACGCGGACGCCAAAGGGCATCTTACCTTCTTCCTCGCCCTTACTCAGGTCAGTACGGTGTTCTGCCTAATGCCCCTGAGATCAGCAGCGCTCTCGGTCGCAACGGTCGCAACGCCGCCCTTTCTCATTTATTTCCTGTTCGCCGATCAGGGGCGAATGATGCCGGAAGCGATCATGCTGGCAGTTGTCGCTGGCGGCATGATAAATATTCTGTACAGACACAATGGAACGTTCTCGAAGCTGATCAGTTCCAAGCGCACCCTCCGTCAACGGCAGATGGACACGCAGAGGCTGAGTGACGAAAACCGCAAGATCGCTTTCACAGATCCGCTGAGCGGCCTGCCTAACCGGCGGGCCATGCTGGCGCGCCTGGAAGAGCTCAGTTCGGCGCCGCGACCGGGGCCCGACAGAATTGCCCTGGTGTTTGTCGATCTTGATGGGTTCAAGGTGGTCAATGACCTGCACGGCCATACGTTCGGCGACAAACTGGTAACCCAGATCGGCGCCACACTCAGCTCCCTGCTCTCCGATCAGGCCATGCTGGTGCGCATGGGCGGCGATGAATTCGCTGCGCTCCTGGAGGGCCCGGGCGCTGCCGAGAAAGCGGAGCGTCTGGCTGAGCGGGCACTAAATTGCCTTACCTTGCCAATCGATGTTGAAGGCCAACAGGTCCGTATCGGCGCCAGTATCGGCATCGCTGCCGATGTCGATGGCACGGTTGAGCCTTTTGAATTGCTGCGGCGCGCGGACGCCGCCATGTACGAAGTCAAGAGCAATGGCAAAGGCGGCATCCGCGCCTTCGACCCCTCGCTGGACGCCGGGCGTAACTGGCGTATGCAGGTCGAAAAGGAAATCGCGCAGGGCCTCGACAGGCAAGAGTTCGATGTTGTCTACCAGCCGATCGTCGAAGCGTCCGATCTCAGCATCTCAGGCGTCGAAGCTCTGTTGAGATGGCCCGGACGGGCCGCTGGCCCCCTCGCGCCGGACGAATTCATTGAGGTCGCAGAAGGAAGCGGGTTGATCCAGGCGCTCGGCATGTATGTTCTGGAAAAGGCCTGCCGCGACATGCGTGTACTCCCGGGCCTGCGTCTAAGCGTCAATGTCTCACCCACCCAGTTCAGCCATCCCGATTTTGCAAAAGATGTCATCAGTATTCTGAAGAATACCGGATTTTCCGCGCATTGCCTGCAACTGGAGATCACCGAACGCCACCTTATCGATCATCCTGACCGGGCGCACGCCTCCATCAGGGCGCTCAAGAGACGCGGCGTCGTCTTTGCCCTCGATGATTTCGGTACCGGCTTCACGAGCCTCGCCTATCTCCAATCCTACGGATTTGGATGCGTGAAGATCGACCGCTCCCTCGTCCATAAGCTCAAGACGGATCGAAAGGCGGGGTTCCTGATCTCCGGTATTGTGATGATGGCCAAAGGGCTCGACATAAGGGTCGTCGCAGAAGGCGTGGAGACCGAACGTCTTGCCCGGAAACTGAAAGTGGCAGGGTGCGATCAGTTACAGGGCTACCACTTCGGCCGGCCCGCTCCGATCAGCGTCATCATGGCCCGTGCCGGTACGCTGGACTGGACAACTGAAGCGGCCTGAAACCCGGACATCCGTCTGACGAGCGCCAGAAAGCCCGGTTCGGAACGCGCCGCTGATAGTAACCGCGCTACCGCGTTTGAGGAGAAACACACCAGTATCGCGGAGCATGAGCATCGCCCCTTGCATCCCAGTTTTTGATCAAACAGCAGAGAGCTTGCCTTGCGGCGCTCTAAGCATTTGATTTTTTGGGGAGGTTTTTAAAGAAAATGGCGCGAGTGACGGGGCTCGAACCCGCGACCTCCGGCGTGACAGGCCGGCACTCTAACCGACTGAGCTACACCCGCGCATTTTCTGGCGCCCCCCGTCGGGAGCGAAGCGCCTCTCTAATCAAGCGCAGCGGATGGGTCAAGCACACTTCTTCACGCAATTCACAAGCCTGTGTTGAGGCCGGCACAAGACGGCTTTCCACCCTTTTGTGCCTCCTTTGCCATTCACACGACACATTCCAGACCCATGTGGTGATAAATTGCGCAAAAGCCGGGATTCGACCCCATGAATATCAAACGTATAGGCCTGATCGCTGGCGGTATTGTCGCCCTTATTCTTGTGGGCCTGATCACGATCCCCTTCCTTGTGCCGAAAGACGTCTACCGGACCCAGATCGAACGGGCGGCCACGCAGGCTTTGCAGCGTCAGATCACGCTGACGGGTGATGTCAAAATCTCGATATTCCCCACCATCTCGGCCAGTGTCGGCGGTGTGACTGTTGCCAATCCCGAAGGCTTTGACGGACCTTATATGGTCGAAGCTGGCGAACTGCGCGGTTCTGTGCGGCTTATGCCCCTGCTCTCTCGCCGCGTGGAAGTCAGGGAACTCGCTTTCATTGATGCGAAGGTCTCCCTGCAAAAGCTGGCGGATGGGCAAACCAATTGGGTTTTCACGCCCGCCGAACAGCCCCAACCGGCCCCTACCAGACCTCCAGGTGAGCAGAAGGGCTTCAATGGCGGGGTTGAGCAGGCCCGGTTGCAGAATGCCTCTCTCACCTACAGGGATGCAGAGACAGGCGATTATTACGAGCTGCGCGACCTGGACCTGCAAGCATCAATGGCGTCGACCGATCAACCCTTCCGTCTGAGAGCCAAGGGGTTCTTCCAGGCCCATCCGTTCGAGATCAACTCCACCGTCGACACGATCGACGCGCTGACCAAGGAAAAGCCCGCGGACATCAAGGCCGACCTGGAGACACCTTTCGGCAAGGTTCACTACACAGGCTCAGTCAAACTCGGGACAATTCCGGTCATCGAGGGACAATTCAGGGCATCCTCTGACGCCTTGCCGGCGCTGGCGGCCCTTACTGGAGCAGACGTTCCCTTCGACCTGTCCAAGCTTGGCAGGATCAACCTCGAAGGGAGCCTCAAGGGCCCGGCCGATGCCCTTGTCGTTGACATCGCAAAGCTGACCCAGACATCGGATCTGGCCAAGTCGAGCTTCTCCGGTCAGCTGAACCTGACCGATGCTCCGACCATTGCCGGTGAGCTCAGTCTGGATGCGCCGAGCCTTGCCGCCCTCGCCAGCTTTGCGGACGTCGAGATGCCGATGAACCTCACCCCTCTCGGGGGCGTTGATGTCAAGGGCAAGGTCAGTGGTTCCCTGATGCAACCTGACCTCAGTTTCGACAAGCTGGGGCTCAAGGGCAGGCTGATCACCGCCAATTATGCCGGAACCATTCAGCTGGGCGAGCTACCTGCGCTTAAGGGCACTCTGGAGCTGCGTACTCCAGACGCCGGTGAGCTTGCGCGGCAGCTGGAGTTCGAGCTTCCTATGTCCGCCGCGCTTGGCAAGGTGGACCTCACCTCGGCAATCAGCGGGCCTGTCGACGCGCTGGTCCTGTCAGGGCTGGATTTCAAACAGGAAAGCGAGCTGCTTTCGGCTTCCTACAAGGGGGAGGTCGGGCTTGGCGGTGACGGCAACGTCAATGGGCAGCTCTCGGCAGAAAGCTCACGTCTGCGCGACCTGCTGACTGCGGCCGATATTGAGGTGGCGCCTGGAACTACGCTTCAAAGCTTTAGTGCCAGGGGGCAGGCCAACGGGACATTCACAAAGATCTCGCTGTCTGCGCTCGACCTGAAACTCGACGACATCACCGCCAAAGGCACAGCCGGCATTGATCTCACGGGCCAGCGCCCTCGCCTGACGGGTAATCTCGACATGGGCGCGCTGGACCTTTCGCCCTTCCTCGCCCCGTCTGATCAGAAGGCCAAAGAGCCCCAGCCGCTGGAAGCATGGAGCAAGGACAAGCTGGATCTGGCCGGCCTTCAGGCGGTGGATGCCGACCTTGCCATCAAGACCAGCAAGCTGACCCTCGGCAGCGTCGAGCTGACCGATGCAGCCCTCTCCGCCAAACTGAACGCTGGCAAACTGACAACCGATCTTTCCCAGTTCAAGGCATTCGGGGGCAACTGGAAGGGGCAGATGATGGTGGATGCCGCTAGCCAGGTGCCCGCTGTCAATCTGGACATGGAGGGCAACAGCGTTGCGATCTCCAGCCTGCTCGGCACGCTTGCCGGCTTCGACAAGCTGACCGGCACGGGCGCTTTCAAGGTGAACGCAGCCGCGCGGGGCACTTCGATCGACGAGATCATGCGGGGACTGAATGGCGAAGTTTCAACCAATCTGAATGAAGGCGCCCTCAAGGGCCTGAATGTAACCCAGCTGGTTCGCAGCGCCCAATCGCTGCAACAGGCGCTTACAACCGGTAGCCTCAACAATCTTGATTTCCGCGGTGTCCTCTCTCCAGCTGCGGAAACGGAGTTCACGACCTTCAACACGGTCCTCAATGTTCAGAACGGTGTCGCAACCGTGGATATCCTGAAGTTGCTGAGCCCCGTGCTGGGGATCGACGGCAGCGGGAAGATCGACATCGGGGGGCAGTCCCTTGATGTGCGCCTGGCAACGGCCATCGACAAAAGCGGGCAAGGCCAGGGGTCTGTCGTCCAGTTGAACGGTATCCCTGTGCCCGTGCGCCTTTCCGGCAGCTGGGACTCGCTCAAGGTGACGCCTGACTTTTCGGGGGTTCAGTCAGCGCTGCAAGCAGAACTGACCGGCCGGCTTCAGCAGGAAGTCAGTGACCGGGCAGGCGACGTTGCCGGCTCGATCATCGGCAATATCATTGGGGGCGGCACGCAGGTTACGCCTCAGACACCCCCTGCGACACCGGAAGCCGCTCCAACCGGCACCGAGCCACAAACACCCCCGCCCAGTGCAGAAAAGCAACTTGAAGACGCCGCAGAAAAAGCGGCGCGTGACGCGCTGGGCAACCTGTTCGGCCGCCGGACGACGCCCAAGCCAGATGAAGAGTCAAAACAGGAGGATGGCGGAGAATAACCGTCACCCCTCCCCCCGCTCTCAGATATGAATTTCTCAGCCAACGCGGCTATGCGCCACCACTTCCAAAGCGGGAGTCTGCGGCGCAACGGGCGTCTCCTGAAGCGCGACAAATTTGGAGAGCTGCTCCAGCGGATACGGGTGGCTGAAGAAATATCCCTGCAACTCCTCGCATCCCAGCTTGCTGAAATATTCCGCCTGGAGGGGCGTTTCCACACCCTCAGCCGTACACTGCATACCAAGAGATCTGGCGAGGCTGATCAGTGACTGCGTGATGGCCTGACTGTCGGCGCGCGTTTCGATATCGCTGACAAACGTCCTGTCGATCTTGATCCGGTCGAACGGGAAAGACCTCAGATAGCGCAGGGACGAGAAGCCGGTACCAAAATCATCCAGGGCAATGCGCACGCCGAGCGAACGCAGTTGATGCAAACGGCGCAGTGTGAACTCCGTATTACTCATCAGGGCGGTCTCGGTGATTTCCAGTTCCAGCCGGCTTGGGTCCAGATTGCTGGCCGCTATCGCATTGACGATGGTGGACGCCAGCGAGGCTGAATGAACCTGCAAGGGCGAGATGTTTACGCAGATACGCACATGCTCGGGCAGACGGGCCGCTTCAGCCAGCGCCGTACGAATGACCCATTCGCCCATACGTGTGATGAGGCCATTCTCCTCGGCGTGCTCCATAAACTCGCCCGGATAGACCAGCCCGCGCTCTGGATGCTGCCAGCGCAGCAAGGTTTCACAGGCAACCGTCTTGTGGGTGATGGCATCAACGATGGGCTGGAAGTGAATGCGCAGCTCATTATGCTCAAGGGCACGCTGAAGTTCTTCCTGGATGTCGACCCTTGCCTGAGCGCGCTTCTCCAGTTCGTCGTCAAACATGCACCATTTGGCCTTACCCAGATGCTTTGCCTGATAGAGGGCCAGGTCCGCATGCCGGAACATCGTCCGGCTGTCCTGCTTTGTAGCGTCGAACAGGCGCACACCGATAGAGGCAGACGAGTTCGCCGTTGATCCCCACACGTCGTAAAGCTCGCTCATTTCAGACGCAAACTGATCGAGAAATCCATGCAGATCATGGACGTTGCGACGCTCCACGATCATGGCGAACTCATCACCGCCAAGGCGGGCAACGAAGTCCGACGCTTCAGACAGGGACTGGATGCGCGTGGCCACCTGACGGAGAAGTTCGTCTCCTGCTGGATGCCCCAGCGTATCATTGACCCATTTGAAACTGTCGAGGTCCAGCATCAGGAGCGCACGGCAGACAGGCGCTGCCGGTGGGTGGCGCAGCATCTCCTCAAGGCGCTCTTGCATTGTTATACGGTTGGGTAGCCCCGTAAGCCCATCGAAATGGGCCATATGGGCAATGCGATCCTCGATTTTCTTGGACTGGGTGACATCTGTCGCCACGCCCCGGAAGCCCTGGAACTGTCCCTGCTCGATGACTGGTTTTCCCGTGACAGACCACCAGAGCAGATCAACGCCACCTGTCTTCACAGGAACCACCATATCCCGGAACGGCACCTGCCCCTTGAGCGTATCTACCAGCGCGTCGCGTTCTTCGCCGGGATAAAATACGTCCGTAAACGCAGCGCCACAGCGAAGCATATCATTCTTGGTCCAGTCTGGATCACTGGCTTCGCCAACGACTGGAATCTCATGCAGAATGCCAGCGGCGTCTGTCTGCCACAGGGAATCTGATGTGCTTTCTTCAAAATCACGCAGGAGAAGCCCGATGAGTTGAGACTGTTCCTGGATTGCGGCCCGGCCAAGATATTGTTCCACAAACTGGCGATGCGTCCATGCGACTGCGACCAGCAGCACAATCAGGTAATACAGCATAAGGATGGAAAGGATCGCGTATTTCGGGCCGGTTTGCAGCATCAGGGCTGTCGCCAGACCAAGGCCTGTGGGGACGATGTAGTAGATTGCGGCCATCGGAATACGCGAGAGCAGAAACCCGCCAGCGAACATCATGCCGGCAGATATGATGCCCATCACCATCTGGCCCTGAACATCCGCAGTTCCAAGCACCACGATCGGGGCCAGGCCCCACAACAGGCCGTTGCAGATGGATACGCGTGTAAAATCTGCGATAGCGCGGCGATTGCTGCGCCTATGCGGGTCTATACGCAGGAAGTCCTGATACTTCAGCCAGGCGCCGATATTTATAATCAGCCCACAGACTGACCATGCGACAAGGAAATGGATCTGACCATAGTTCAGAAAGATTCCCAGGATGGCGATGATGTTGAGTACATTCGAGAGGATGATCACATTCGTGATCCGACTCATCGAACTCATCTGCTGAGCACGCAGGCCTGGGATGTGCTTTTCCGGCACTTCCACACCTTGCAGCAGTGTCCTCAGCGACCAAAGCGTCGCCGAGCCATCCTTCCGATATGGCATGTACCCATCTCCCGCACGCTTAAAGTGTCCCGCGTTTCTACTGAACATTGTTACCGCAAAGGGGTTAGGTACACCCGACCGAGATCGATAAAATTTGATCGATCTGCCTGTGGAAATGCGATTGTTACGGGGAATTCAGGTTCAGGGTGTCCAGAAATTCTTCACTCCGTGACCGGATCGCGCGCCTCTCTTCGGCCTCCATCCTGTCGAGGGACTTACAGATTACGGCCATCCTTGGATTGCTGCGGAACCGCTCCTGATGGCGATCGATAAAGTCCCAGTAGAGAAAATTAAAAGGGCACGCTTTTGGACCGGTGCGCTGTTTCACATTGTAAGAACAGCTCTCGCAATAGTCGGACATCTTCGAGATGTAGTTGCCGCTGGCCGCATAGGGTTTGGAGGCCATCAGGCCGCCATCGGCATGCAGCGCCATGCCGTGGGTGTTGGGAAGCTCCACCCATTCATAAGCGTCGGCATAGACCAGCAGATACCATTCATTGACCTGCGCCGGGGCGAGCCCGGCCAGCAACGCAAAGTTGCCGGTGATCATCAGGCGCTGGATGTGATGGGCGTAGGCGTAGCGTTTGGTCTGGCCGATGGCGTCGGCCATGCAGCGCATGGATGTCTCGCCGGTCCAGTAGAAGTCCGGCAGCGGCCGGTGGGCCTCCAGCGTGTTGAGCTCGGCATAACCGGGCATCTTCAGCCAGTAGATGCCGCGCACATATTCCCGCCAGCCGATGATCTGGCGGATGAAGCCTTCCACGGCGTTGAGCGGCGCCCTGCCCGCTTTCCACTCGGCCTCAGCGCGGCGGCAAACATCCAGCGGGTCGAGCAGGCCGCAATTGATGTAGACCGACAGCAGTGAGTGCCACATCCAGGGCTCGCCTGTGGCCATAGCATCCTGCCAGTTACCGAAACCGGGGAGGATTTCCGTGATGAAGTGATCGCGCGCCTGCTCGGCACCTGCGCGCGTGGTGGCGAAGACCCAGGGGTCGAGATCGCCGAAATGATCCGGGAAGCAGTTGGCAACGAGGGCGATCACTTCCTGTGACAGCGCGTCCGGCTTGGGGAGGAAACGCTGCGGAGTGATCATGGATTTTGGCAGGCGTTTGCGGTTTTCAGCGTCATAGTTCCACTGGCCGCCTTCGGGCTGTTCCCCGTCCATGAGGAGGCCGGTCTGGCGGCGGACATCGCGGTAGAAATACTCCATGCGCAGCTGTTTGCGGCCGGTCGCCCATGCCTGGAATTGCTCATTGGGCACGATGAAACGCGTGTCTTCGCGCAGGTCTACAGGTACGGGGAGGATGTCACGCCATTGCTCCATATCCTGAAGGAGGCGCCACTCGCCGGGCTTTGTGGCGACGATCCGGGAGAGCTCTGGATGGTGTTCGAGGGCGCAGGCAACTTCGCCTCTCAGCGAGCGCTGATTGTCCGGGTCGTCGAGCTTTGTGTAGCGAACACGGTAGCCGTCGACTTTCAGCTCCTCGGCAAAGTGGCGCATGGCGGCAAAGAGGAAGGCGATCTTTTTCTTGTGGTGGCGGACATAGGTTGCCTCTTCCATCACTTCGGCGATGAGGATGAGGTCGGTCTCCTTCGCGGCATCGCGGAGGGAGGAGACGTGCGGCGACAGTTGGTCGCCGAGGACCAGCCTCAGGGTGCCCACCGCCAACGCCCTGTTTTATCAGTACATCTGGTCGAGAACGTATTCGATTTCCTGGCCTCGGGCCTCGAAGGCGAGTTTTACCCAGCGGCCTTCATCATCATACCAGATATCTACGTCGAGATCGGAATCCAGAAAATAGCGATTAGCTTCAATGCTTTGGCCGCCGGCTTCGATTGTTTCACGGCCTTTGGGGGTTACGGTAACCTTGTAGATCTCGCCATCCTCTGTGGAGAGGAGCTGGTCGGTCCTGGTCTGGGCATAATTCCAATGGCTGGCTGGGATGATATCGGCAGGCGCTTCTCCTGTGAAAACAGTGCCTTGCACATCCAGCGCGTTACCCGCGAGGGTGGCTTTCATGGAGTTCTTCTTGCCATCATCGTTGGACTGGCCGGAGACCGCGACGAGTTCGCCGGCGCGCCAGGTTTCACTCGCGCTCAGGTCGTAGCGAAACACCGTAATCGGGCCGAGACCCGCTTTCAGGCCAACTTTTGTCTTTGCAATCAGGGCGTTATCGGGGCCCGATTCAAACGCAACCGTGTGCGATCCGAACGGGTTTCCCTTGCGGAGAACGTTAAAGCGGATTTCGTCACCCGGCTTGGGTTTCCAGGCATTTTCAACGCCAGATGCAGACGGAACGGCTGCATCATCAGCCAGGGCAGTACCACCCAGCGACAAAAGCAGGACAATCTGGGACACTATGAGACGCTTAAAGGTCATGTCAGTTGATCCTTCTGGCTTATGAACCATGTCTACGGCCCGATTGGCGAAGTGGATCAGTTTGGACTGCCAGACCGATTGAACCTGCCCGCTTGGCCGCGTAGCCTCAAAGTAACGAACAAATCAGAATCGAGTTCCCCAATGACCACTCACAGGTCCGTCATCGACCTCATCGGCAATACGCCGCTGCTTCGGCTCAACCGTGTTTCCGATGAGACGGGGTGTGAAATTCTCGGCAAGTGCGAGTTTCTCAATCCCGGCCAGTCGGTGAAGGACCGGCCGGCGCTGGGGATCATCCGGGAGGCGGAAGCCTCCGGCGCGTTGAAGCCGGGCGGGACGATTGTGGAAGGGACCGCGGGCAATACCGGCATTGGCCTCGCGCTGGTGGGCAAGGCGCTGGGCTACCGGGTGGTGATCGTGATGCCGCGCACGCAGAGCCAGGAAAAGAAGGATGCGATCCGCCTTCTGGGGGCCGAGCTGATCGAGGTGGACGCGGTGCCCTACGCCAACCCCAACAACTATGTGCGCTATTCCGGGCGCCTCGCCGAGGAGCTGGCGGCGAGCGAAGCCAATGGCGCGATCTGGGCGAACCAGTTCGACAACCAGGCCAACCGCCGCGCGCATTACAATACGACCGCAAAGGAAATCTGGGACCAGACCGAAGGCAAGGTGGATGGGTTCATCTGCGCGGTCGGCTCGGGCGGGACGCTGGGCGGTGTGGCGCTGGGCCTGAAGGAACGCAATCCGAAGATCACCATCGGCCTGGCTGATCCCGGCGGCGCGGCGCTCTATTCCTATTACACGACCGGCGAACTGAAAGCCGAAGGCACCTCGATCACCGAGGGCATCGGCCAGGGGCGGATCACGGCGAACCTTAAAGGCATCCCTGTCGACAAGGCGTGGCGTATCCATGATGACGAGGCGCTGGGCTATATCTTCGATCTCGTCGAGTATGAGGGGCTTTGCCTTGGCGGCTCCTCAGGCGTGAACGTGGCGGGCGCGGTGCACCTCGCCCGCGAGCTTGGCCCGGGGCACACGATCGTCACGATCCTCTGTGACTATGGCAACCGCTATCAGACCAAATTGTACAACCCGGAATTCCTGCGCTCCAAAGGACTGCCGGTTCCGTCCTGGATGGAGGCAAAGCAATGAGCGAGAGCGGCGACCCGCTGGTCAGCGCAGACTGGCTGATGGCAAATATCGGCGCGCCGGATGTGCGCATTGTGGACGCGACGTATTTTGCGCCCTGGACCAACCCGCCGGAAACGGCGCGCGATCTCTGGAAACGCGGGCATATTCCGAAGGCGGTCTATTTCGATATTGACGAGATTGCTGATCTGAACTCGCCCTACCCTCACATGTTGCCCGACGCCGTGAAGTTTTCCGCGCGCGTGCGCAAGCTGGGCCTTGGCGATGGTAGCCGGATTGTCGTTTACGATCAGAACCGCTTCTTTGCCGCCGCGCGCGTCTGGTGGATGCTGCGCGTGATGGGGCACCAGGAAGTGCATGTGCTGGACGGCGGCTTGCAGGCCTGGACAGCTGAAGGCGGCGCGCTGGACGATCTGCCGACGCCTCCGGGCGAGCGCCACTTTACCCCGCGCGTGCGCAGCGACCTGATCATGGACGCGCGCGACATGGAACATCTGGTGGGCTCCGCCCGTGTGCGGATCATTGATGCGCGCCCTGACGGGCGCTTCTTCGGGCGCGATCCCGAGCCGCGCGAGGGCCTGCCTTCCGGCCATATTCCCGGCAGCATCAATGTGCCGGGCGGCGCGCTGGTGACCGAAGACGGACGGATGAAATCTGCCAGTGAACTGGCGCGCCTGATACCGGAGCCCGGCAAGCAGACAGTGGCGACCTGCGGCTCTGGCGTAACGGCAGCGATCACGGCGCTCGCCCTTGCGCGCCTCGGCAATTGGGATGTGGCCGTTTATGATGGCTCCTGGACCGAATGGGCGTCTGACCCGTCGCGACCAATCGCGAAGGGCTGAAGTAATGAGCGCCAGAGATGATGCCGAGCCGCAAACCCGCCTGATCCATACGCGCGCTGAGCGCCTTGGCCGGGTGACGGTGAACCCGCCGGTGGAGCGCGCCTCCACGGTGCTGTTCCAGACTGAGGCGGCGCTCTATGGGCCAAAGCCAACCTATGGCCGGATGGGCCTGACAGTGCACCGCGAGCTGGAAGCGGCGATGTGCATTCTGGAAGGGGCCAAGCATACGCGCCTTGCCTCCAATGGCCTGCAAGCCTGCGCGCTGGCGATTGCAAGCGTTGTGGAGGCAGGCGGGCATTTTCTGTTCACGGACAGTGCCTATGGGCCGACGGCGCGTTTCTGCGAGAAGCGGCTGAAGGCGATGGGCGTGGAGGCCGAGCGGTTTGATCCGCGCATGGGCGCAGGCATCGAACGCCTTTTCCGGGACAATACGCAGGCGATTTTGCTGGAGTCTCCCGGATCGCTGACCTTTGAGATTTCAGACCTTCCCGCGATTGCCGGAGTGGCGAAGCCGCGCGGCATTCGCATCGTGTGTGACAATACGTGGGGCGCGGGGCTTTACTACAAGCCACTGGCGCTGGGCGCGGATCTCTCCGTGCAGGCGCTGACGAAATATGTGGTGGGCCATTCGGACGCCTTTGGCGGCGCGGTGATGACAAATGAGCTGTCGCTCGCCAACAAGGTGGCTAACTGCTCGGAAGATTGGGGCATTGGCCTGGCGCCGGATGATGCTTACCTGGCCGTGCGCGGCATCCGCAGTCTCTCGACCCGCCTGAAGGCGCATGAGGCGGCCGGGCTGGAGCTGGCGCAGTGGCTGGAGGGGCGGCCGGAAGTGGCCAGCGTCATCCACCCGGCCCTGCCCTCGCACCCCGATCACGCATTGTGGCAGCGCGACTTTACCGGCGCCTGCGGGCTGTTTTCCTTTGTGCTGAAGGATTATCCCGCCGGCGCGCTGGAGCGTTTCTTTGAGGCGCTGAGCCTGTTTGGAATGGGCTTTTCCTGGGGCGGTTTTGAAAGCCTGATCATTCCGTGTGATGATCAGCTGACCCGCAGCGATGGATGCTGGACGAAGGAGAAGTGCGGCCAGCTGATGCGGGTGCATGTGGGGCTTGAAGCGGTGAGCGATCTGAAAGCCGATCTTGAAGCGGGCTTTGCGGCATTGTCCGCAGGCTGAGTTTAGCGCGCCTCGCGCTCGAAGTTCAGGAAGACGAAGAGATCGTCCACATCGGCCCCTATGCGCGCCTGAGGTTCTGACGGAGGCCAGAGGCGCTGCTGGCGCTCACGCAGGGCCACACACTGGCGCGTAAGGCTGGCGAGATGAACGAAGTCATCTGCGTCAATGAGCGAGTCCAGTACGCAATTGTCAAACACCGGGTAGATCATGCCTGCGCCGCAGCCGAAAGAAGACCGGTCAGGCCGCGCCGCTGACATCACGAGACGGTTAGGCGCGGCAAGAGCGGGGATAAACACCCCCGAATAGCAGGCCGAGACGACCACGACCGTAGGCCGCTCACCACACCATTGGTCAACGAGGCCATTCAGCTTGTCAGGGCTGAGCAGCCCTTCGCCGCCAAGAACCATGCCCTCCGGCACACCATGCGATGTGAAGTAAAGCAGGCAACCCGCCTGCGCCGACCGTGCCTGTTTCTCGAAGGCAGTAAATACCTCGCTGGAGCGCAGGGAGAAACCGCCCAGCTCTCGCGGGCGCAGGGACATATGGGTGATGTTTTCGGCCGCGAAGCCGACATCGGCAAAGGCGCGGGCCAGATCTCGCCGGGCATTCTCGAAGGCATCAATAGGGGCGCCGTCACTGTCGCGCCAGTCAGCGGCGAGGATGGCGACGGCCCAGTCTTTCAGGGGGACATCTTCGACAGACGGCTCGGCCTGCGCCGGCCCCATACCGAGGGCGGCCCAGAGAAGCGCCCCTGCAAACAGATGCTGCCAGCGCATCCTGTTCTCCTACGCCGTCGTTTCACATTTACATATGAGCAGCGCCCGGGCGGGCGCGCAAGCGGCGAGATTGGGGCCTATTTCGGGTAGGTATCCAGCGATGGCTCGCGATACCAGCAGTCGCAGCCGCCATCATATTGGAAGGCTTCGCCATAATCATTCACGCGGGTGAGATTGCCGTAGGTATAGACCGGGACATAATCCCAGGAACTGGCGTAGCGATCTGCCCAGCCGTCGCCGGTATCATCGCAGACGGCATAGCCTTGCGCGTTGTAATCGCAGGTGTAGGGCGCAACCTGGGTGAGCGTTACGGCCGTTTCGGCAGCCACCATGTCCAACCCCATAGCGATGCCCTGCCAATCGGAGTGGGAGCAGGCCGCGGCGCCCAGAAGCACGGCACCAGCCATCCCTATACGTGCTTTTTCAGTCAGCTTTGCGATCATGCCCCGTCTCCCACAACCTGCTGACAGGATTATGGATCGGGGGAAAATGAATGCAAGCTGAACCGGGGCGTTATACCGGCTCGGGGCTGACCTGGACGACGAGTTTGCCGAGATTCTTGCCCTCGAAGAGGCGCGAGAGGCTGGCGGGGGCGTTTTCGAAGCCCTCGACGATGTCGGTCTCGTATTTGAGTTTACCCTCCATCAGCCACTGGGCCATCTGCTGCATGCCCTCCGGGAAGCGGGGGAAATAGTCGATGACGATGAAGCCTTTCACGAGGGTGCGCCGCATCAGGAGGTTTGAGAAGTTGTAGGGGCCGGGCACGGGGCCGGTGGCGTTGTAGGTGGAGATGAGACCGCACAGCGGCATGCGCGAGAAATCGTTCAGGCGGGCGATGACCGCGTCCATGATCGGGCCGCCGACATTTTCGAAATTGATGTCGATGCCCGTGGGGCAATGCTTGTCGAGGGCGGCGCCGACATCTTCGGATTTGTAGTCGATGGCAGCATCGAAGCCGGCGGTCTGGGTGAGCCAGCGGCATTTGTCTGCGCCGCCCGCAATGCCGACGACGCGGCAGCCCTGGATCTTGGCGATCTGGCCGACCATCGAGCCGACGGCGCCAGCGGCAGCGGAGACGACCACGGTTTCGCCAGCTTTAGGCTTGGCAATATCCATCAGGCCGAAATAGGCGGTCATGCCTGTGGCGCCGAGGGGGCCCATGAAGGCGGTGAGCGGGACGCCGGGGAGTTTGGGCAATTTGGCGAGGGAGGCGCCGGGCAGCGTGTTGTAGATTGCCCAGCCGGCGAGGCCGGTGTTGACGATATCTCCCGGCGCGAGGCCGTCAAAGCGGCTTTCGGTGATGACGCTGAGGCCGCCGCCGCGCATGGCGTCGCCGATGCCGACGGGCGGGAGGTAAGCGTCGACATCGCTCATCCAGATGCGGTTGGTGGGGTCGAGCGAGAGGTAGATGGTCTTGGCGCGCACCTGTCCTTCTTCAAGCGGGGTGAGCGCGCTTTCGACGAGTTCGAGGTCGCCCTCTTTCAGGTCGCCGATGGGGCGTTTGCGCAGCACCCAGGTCTTGTTTGTTTCGCTCATGATTTTTCCTCCCGTATCTGCGGCGGGAAGCTAGAGCGTATTGGCGTCAACGCAAGACGCCGCGGCGGGATTGCCAGTAGGCGTAAGCCAGGAACCCGGCGGCAAGGGCGATGATGATGAAGGGGAAAGCTTCAGCGCCTTCCATCCTGGGGGCATCGGTATCCATCATGGCGATGACATTGCTGATAATGGCAGCGAGGAGTGAGGCGGCAAAGAGCTTCACCGCCCAGGCACTCCGCAACAGCAGCGCGATGCTGCCCAGTAGACCGCCCAGGACACCGATGGCCCAAAGACCGAAGATCCACCAGGGCATGGCGAACCAATAGGCCAGCATCTCCTGCGGATAGCCGGCCAGGTAGGCTTCGTTGCGGGTCACGGTCATCGTGAAATCGTAACAGCCAAAGCCGTTCCACAGAATGCCGACTATGCCGACGGCCCAGAGGTGCCAGCTGGCGCGCGGCGCGATTACGGATGTGTCTTCGGTCATGTGCGTGTCCTCCCCTCAGGCCTTGCCTGCCGTTAGGGAAGTGTACGCCGATTTCAGAGGTGCACAATCGCAAGCTTTACGGGCGCTATTTGAGGACGCCGTGCTTAGCCCAGATCTGCGCGTAATAAAGCAGAAGGACGGAGACCACGATGATGAACACTCCGACTGCCTGAATCGCAGGATCATCAGGCGCGCCGCCCGCAAAGCTGAAACCTGTGCCGAAGATGGTCGCGGTGGCGCCGACAGCGAGGACACGGACGGCAACAAGGTGCTTGCGGATGAGCAGGACCGCACCGATCAGCGTGGCGAAAACGGCGACAGCGCGAAGGCCAAGCACCCAGAACGGCAGCTCATAAATGAACTCGCGGCTCAGGTCCGGCATCTGGTTCATGTAGGGGGCAAAGCGGGTGACCATCGCCAGAAGGTCGAAGACGCCCAGGAGGCTCCACAACACGGCGATGCCCCCAATAATGGGGAGATGCCACGGCGCCTTTGGCGGGTGCTTCTGCACGGCCAGGATAAGGGCCGTCGCTTCTTCGAAGTCCAGATCACGGTCCATGTGACAGAAATAGCACAGTGCTGCTGCCACGGAAAAGCCTAAATTCGATTGGGCGCGTTACGAAACCGACAGGTACCGAATCACCGGCATAGCGCGCGATTTCTGACCCGGCGGGTGACGTGGACGCGCTTGCGGGCTAAACCGGGAACAAATCAAAGGAATCGCATATGGCCACGGCGCCCATAACCCAGGACAGCCACCTCTACCTTATAGATGCGAGCGCCTATGTGTTTCGCGCCTTCCATGCTTTGCCGCCTCTGACGCGCGCATCTGACGGCCTGCCCGTGGGCGCGGTGGCGGGGTTCTGCAACATGCTGTTCAAGCTGCTGGAAGACCTGAAGGGCAAGGAGCGCCCGACACATTTTGCGTGCATCTTTGACGCTTCGGGCAACACATTCCGGAACGACCTCTACCCCCTTTACAAGGCGAACCGCTCCGAGCCGCCCGAGGAGCTGGTGCCGCAATTCCCGCTCGTGCGGCGCGCCTCCTTGGCGTTTGCAGCCCATGCCATCGAGCAGACGGGCTTTGAAGCCGATGACCTGATCGCGACCTATGCCCGCCTCGCCGAGGCCAAGGGCGCGCGCGTTACCATCGTCTCCTCGGACAAAGACCTGATGCAGCTCATCACCGACAAGGTGCTGATGCTCGATCCGATGAAGAACAAGCTGATGGGCCGGGACGATGTGATCGAGAAATTCGGCGTCGGGCCTGAAGGCGTGGTGGACGTGCAGGCGCTTTCGGGCGACAGCGTGGACAATGTGCCCGGCGCGCCCGGCATTGGCATCAAGACGGCCGCCCAGCTGATCGCCGAATATGGCACTGTTGAAACGCTGCTGGAGCGGGCGGGCGAGATCAAGCAGCCCAAGCGCCGCGAAACGCTGATCAACTTTGCCGATCAGGTGCGCACCTCCAAACAGCTTGTTCAGCTCAAGGAGGATGTTCCGGTTGTTCTTCCCGTGGAAGATCTGGCCGTGGAAGACCCTGATCCGAAAACTCTCATCGGCTTCCTGGAGGAGATGGAGTTCCGCACCATCACCCGGCGCGTGCGCGAGCAGATGGAACTGGAAGGCGCCATCGAGGCCCCTGCCCCCGAAGCGCAGCCTTTTGATGTTTCGGCCTATGCCTGCATCCGCGATCTCAAGACGCTGGAAGACTGGGTGACCCGGGCGCGGGCGCAGGGCCATGTGGCGGTTGATACGGAGACGGACAGTCTGGATTCTGTTACGGGGGGACTTGTGGGCGTATCGCTGGCGCTGGCCCCCGGCGAGGCCTGCTACATTCCGCTGGCGCATGTGGACCCGGAAGCCAAAGGCGATGGCGACATGTTTGGCGCCGACCCGCCGCGCCAGATAAAGATGGCCGAGGCGCTGAAAATTCTGAAGCCCATGCTGGAAGACCCGGCAGTTCTGAAGATTGGCCAGAACATCAAATATGATCTCAGCGTGTTTGCGCAGCACAAGATCCGTGTGGCGCCCATTGATGACACGATGCTGATTTCCTTTGCGCTGAACGCCGGCATTCACGGCCATGGGATGGACGAGCTTTCCGAGCGCTATCTCGGCCACAAGCCGATCAGCTTCAAGGATGTGGCGGGGACGGGCAAGGCGCAGAAAAGCTTCGCGCAGGTCGCGCTCGACAAGGCGACCGAATATGCCGCCGAGGACGCGGATGTGACGCTGCGCCTCTGGCGTGCGCTGAAACCCCGTCTGCGCACCGAGCAGGTGACCTCGGTTTACGAAACGCTGGACCGCCCACTGGGGGCTGTGCTGGCGATGATGGAACAGGCCGGCATCAAGGTGGACCGGGACATGCTCTCGCGCCTGTCGGCAGATTTCAACCAGCGTATGGCGGCGCTGGAGGCCGAGGCGTATGAGCAGGCCGGGCGCAGCTTCAATATCGGCTCGCCCAAGCAGCTTGGCGAAATCCTCTTTGATGAGATGAATTTGCCGGGCGGGAAGAAGACCAAGACCGGCGCCTGGGTGACCGATGGCGATGTGCTCGAAGGCCTTGCCGCCGAGGGCCATGCCCTGCCCCGCACGATTGTGGACTGGCGGATGCTGTCAAAGCTGCGCTCGACCTATACTGAGGCGTTGCAGGCGGCGATCAATAGGAAGACCGGGCGCGTACATACATCCTATATGATGGCGGGCGCGCAGACGGGGCGGCTATCGTCAACTGATCCGAACCTCCAGAACATCCCGGTACGGACCGAAGAGGGCCGCAAGATCCGCCAGGCATTCATTGCTGAAGACGGCAATGTGCTCGTCTCGGCGGACTATTCCCAGATCGAGCTGCGTATCCTGGCGCATATGGCGGACATTCCGGCGCTGAAGCAGGCGTTCAAGGACGGGCTCGACATTCACGCGATGACGGCGAGCGAGATGTTTGGCGTGCCCATTGAGGGCATGGACCCGATGGTGCGCCGGCAGGCCAAGGCGATCAATTTCGGCATCATCTATGGCATCTCCGGCTTCGGGCTCGGGCGGCAGCTCGGCCTGCCGCAGGGCGAGGCGAACCAGTACATCAAGACCTATTTCGAGCGCTTCCCCGAAATTCGTCAGTATATGGACGAAACCAAGGAGTTTGCGCGCGCCACGGGATTTGTGCGCACAGCGTTCGGGCGGAAGATCCACCTGCCTGACATCAAGAGCAAGGGGCCGGCAAGATCCTTTGCCGAGCGCCAGGCGATCAACGCACCGATCCAGGGCTCAGCGGCGGACATCATCAAGCGCGCGATGATCCGCATGCCGGAGGCTCTGGCAGAGGCGGGGTTGAGCGCGCAGATGCTGTTGCAGGTGCATGACGAGCTTGTGTTCGAATGCCCGGAGAACGAGGCCGAAAAGCTGATCGCTCTGGTGCAGAAGACGATGGCGGCGGCGGATGGACCATCGCTGAAGCTGTCTGTGCCGCTCGTGGTCGAGGCGAAGGCGGCGGACACCTGGGCGGCAGCGCATTAAGGCGCGCACATCTCCCATTCCCTTCTCAGTCATCAGTGACTATTAACGGGCCAAATTCACCGCTTTCCGGACCAAATTCCGCTCCGGAAGGCAAAATTTTGCGTAAGTTTCGAGACCAGACCCCATGATCCCCTACCGTTCACGCACCTCCACTCACGGCCGCAACATGGCCGGTGCCCGCGGCCTCTGGCGCGCGACGGGCATGACGGACAGCGATTTCGGCAAGCCGATCATCGCGGTGGTGAACTCGTTCACCCAGTTCGTGCCCGGGCATGTGCACCTGAAGGATCTGGGCCAGCTGGTGGCCGGGGAGATCGTTGCGGCGGGCGGCGTGGCGAAGGAATTCAACACGATTGCGGTCGATGACGGCATCGCGATGGGCCATGACGGGATGCTCTATTCCCTGCCCTCGCGCGAAGTGATCGCCGACAGCGTGGAATATATGGTCAACGCACACTGCGCCGACGCGATGGTGTGCATCTCCAATTGCGACAAGATCACGCCGGGCATGATGATGGCCGCGATGCGTCTCGACATCCCTGTCGTGTTCGTCTCGGGCGGGCCGATGGAAGCGGGCAAGGTGAACATCGACGGCGAGCTGCGCGCGGTGGACCTGATTGACGCGATGATCGAGGCGGCAAACCCCGACCGGACAGACGCGGAAGTCGACGAGTTCGAGAAGAATGCCTGCCCGACCTGCGGCTCGTGCTCGGGGATGTTTACGGCCAACTCCATGAACTGCCTGGCCGAGGCGCTGGGGCTCGCGCTGCCGGGCAATGGCTCGACACTGGCCACGCATGGCGACCGTGAGGCGCTGTTCCGGCGCGCGGGGCGGCGGATCGTGGAGCTGACCAAGGCCTATTATGAAGGCGGCGATACCGGCGTTTCGGCGCGCGGGATTGCCACCAAGGCAGCGTTCGAGAATGCCATCACGCTCGACATCGCGATGGGCGGATCGACCAATACGATCCTCCACCTGCTGGCGATGGCGCGCGAGGGCGAGGTGGACTTTACCCTCGCCGATATTGACCGGCTGAGCCGGGTGACGCCCTGCCTCTGCAAGGTGGCGCCGGCGGTGCAGAATGTTCACATGGAAGATGTACACCGCGCGGGCGGCATTTTTGGCATCCTCGGAGAGCTGGGACGCGCCGGGAAACTTGATACATCCGTGCGCACGATCCATGCCGAGACGATGGCCGAGGCGTTGAGCCAGTGGGACATTGCGGTGACGAATAATCCCGAGGTGCAGGAGCTGTTCCTCGCCGCGCCGGGCGGCGTGCGCACGACGCAGGCGTTCAGCCAGTCGCGCCGGTATAAAGCTCTGGATACGGACCGGGAAAAGGGCGTCATCCGCTCGGCGCAACATGCCTTCTCCAAGGATGGCGGACTGGCGGTTCTGTTCGGGAATATCGCGGAGATGGGCTGCGTCGTGAAGACGGCGGGCGTAGATGACAGTGTACTGAAGTTTTCCGGTCCGGCGGTGATCTGCGAGAGCCAGGAAGAGGCCTGCAAGCGCATTCTGGGTAAGGACGTTAAAGCGGGCGATGTGGTGATCATCCGCTATGAAGGACCGCGCGGGGGGCCTGGCATGCAGGAGATGCTGTATCCGACCTCGTATCTGAAATCCATGCGTCTGGGCAAAGCGTGCGCTCTGATCACGGATGGCCGGTTTTCAGGTGGCACGTCTGGGCTCTCGATCGGGCATGTCAGCCCGGAAGCGGCCGAGGGCGGGGCGATTGGCCTTCTGGTGGAAGGCGACATCATCGAGATCGACATTCCGAACCGGACGATCAATGCGAAGGTTTCAGCCGAAG
>JBKBIZ010000210.1:0-758 GCA_046293975.1 Hyphomonas sp.
CGAAGCTGAAGGCGCTGCAACCGCCTATCGCGCCTATGGTCTGGCGCTGAAGCACAAGCACGTGCCGGAAATGACGAAACACACGGGGCTGAGCCGCGAGGTGCTGTTCGCCCCTGCGGTGGGGAATTACCGCCAAGGCATGCTGGTAGAGGTTCCGCTGCACCTTGCCGCCCTGCCGGAGACGCCTTCGGTCGAGCGGATCCACGGCGCCCTGGTAGAGGCCTACGACGGCCAGAGGTTCGTCGAGGTGGTCGATCTGGACGAAACCGAGGCCATGGCCGGTCTGGAGCCCGAGGCGTTGAACGGCACGAACCGCTTGCGTCTGCACGTCTTCGGCGACCGGTCGGGCGAACAGGTGCGTCTGGTCGCTCTGTTGGACAATCTGGGCAAGGGGGCGTCGGGCGCGGCGGTGCAGAACCTCAACATCATGCTGGGACTGGATGAGGGGACCGGGCTGAACTGAGCGCCTGATCTGAAGCCCTGATCTGATGATGGGTCGAGGCGAGAAACCTTTCTCTTCGTCCCATCGTACTGGGTGTCATGACCCAGTCCCCGATCCTCAATCGACGCGTACTTCTGACCGGCGCCGGCGCGCTGGCCCTGGCCGCCTGTTCGCCCGAACCGTCCCAGGCGAGGCAGGGGCCCTATGCCGCCTCGCCCTATCGTCGCTTGACGGACGACGAATGGCGACGGCGGCTGGGCGACTCCGCCTGGCGCGTGATGCGGCACGAGAGCACCGAACGCCCCTACACCAGTCC
>JBKBIZ010000211.1:0-752 GCA_046293975.1 Hyphomonas sp.
GTCAGCCTCGCCGGGTCCGGCGACCTGACGGCCGGAGCCACCGGCCCGCTCGAGGCGAGCATCGCCGGTTCGGGCGGCGCCATGGTCGCCGAGGTCAACGGCGACACGGACATTTCGATCGCCGGATCGGGCGAGGTCGCGGTTCGCCGCGGGCGGTCGCCCAACCTCGACATTTCGATCGCCGGCTCGGGCGACATCGACTTCGGCGGCGTCGCCGGGGACGTCAGCGTCTCGATCGCCGGCTCGGGCGACATCCGCATCGCCGAGGCGACCGGCGCGGTCAGCCGCAGCGTGGTGGGCTCGGGAGACATCCGCATCGGCCGCTAACCTCCTCGGCCGCTGCAGGGAGAGAAGGCCCGGGAGCGTGGAACCCCCCGGGCCTTTTTTTGCGCCTGCCCTTCAGACCTTCGTCCAACGAAAAGCCCCGGCGGATCGCTCCGCCGGGGCTCTGTCGTTCAGACGGTCGGGACGCTTACAGCGAGCCGAGGATACCCATGACGCCCGAACCCGGCAGGGCCGCGCCGGCGCGGTCGCGCGCCTGCAGGCCGCCGCCGAAGCTGTAGCGCAGACCGACGGTCCAGCTGTCGACGTCCAGGTCCTCGATGTCCGAGTGCGACAGGCCGGCGGTCACCGAGAACGGCGACTTGGCGATCACGTACTCGGCGCCGACGCCGTAGGTGAAGCCGTCGACATCGGCGTCGTCGATGGTCATCTACGACACGCCGGCGTTCAGGCGCAGGTCTTCGGTGACG
>JBKBIZ010000212.1:0-744 GCA_046293975.1 Hyphomonas sp.
GGCGCCCTCCCGGGTCGCCTTCTTGACCTCGGCACCAAGGGCTCGGGCACGACGCCCTGGTCGCGCACGGCGGACGGGCGGCTGACGCTGAAGGGCGGAGTGCGAGAGGTGCTGGCGGCGGAGATGCTGGAGGCGCAGGGCGTCCCGACCAGCCGCGCCTTCAGCCTGATCGAGACCGGCGAGGCGCTGGAGCGGGGGGACGAGCCCTCCCCGACCCGCTCGGCGGTGCTGGTGCGGCTGTCGCACAGCCATATCCGCTTCGGCACCTTCCAGCGCGCGGCCTATTTCGGGCGGGCCGACATGGTCGAGACCCTGGTCGAGCACGCGCGGTCGCTTTATCACCCGCAGGTCGCCGTCGGAGACACGCCCGGCTTCCTCGCCGCCGTGGTCGCGGCCTCGGCCCGGCTGACGGCGCGATGGGTGGCCGCGGGCTTTGTCCACGGCGTGCTGAACACCGACAATCTGAATGTCACCGGCGAGAGCTTCGACTACGGCCCCTGGCGGTTCCTGCCGTCTTACGAGCCGGGCTTCACGGCCGCCTATTTCGACCACAGCGGCCTCTATGCCTTCGCGCGTCAGCCGGAGGCGGTGTTCTGGGCGCTGACCCAGCTGGGCGGCGCGCTGAAACTGGCGGCGGACGCGGGCGCCCTGACCGAGGCCCTGAACGGGTTTGGTCCGGCCTATATCCGGGAACTTCGCGCGGCTTTCCTGGACCGGCTTGGGGTGAAGAGCCTGGGGGAGGAG
>JBKBIZ010000213.1:0-741 GCA_046293975.1 Hyphomonas sp.
GAATGGTGGCGATCAGGACGCTGCCGATCTGATCGAGTTCGGTCAGGATGGCGTCCTTGTGGTCCGTTTCGGTCAGGCGGGGCGTGCCCAGGAACTCACCGATCCACGCGGAGTCCTCCCAGCCCAGGTGGGCGTAGGTGGGGCTCAGGTCCTGCAACGCGAAGAAGCGCAGCCACTCGGCGATGTGCAGGGCGTGCCACGCGGGACTGTGGCCCAGGCGCGGCACGGCGAATTCGCTGTCCGGAACGGCGTCCAGGGCGGCGCGCAGGGCCGCGAGTTCCTGCTCGTACGCGCCGGCCAGGAACGCCTGCACGGTCGTCACGCGGGAGCCTGGGCGGGCGTCCCGGCCCGTGCGAGGCTGCTGAACAGGCCGCGTCCGTCCTCGCTGCCCAGCAGGGCCTCCACGGCCCGTTCGGGGTGGGGCATCATGCCGAGCACGTTGCCGCGTTCGTTCACGATCCCGGCGATGTCGTTCAGGCTGCCGTTGGGGTTGTCGGCGTAGCGGAACACGACCTGCCCGTTGCCTTCCAGCCGCGCGATGGTTTCGGGGTCGGCGTAGTAGTTGCCCTCGCCGTGCGCGATGGGTACCTCGATGACCTGCCCTTTCGTGTACGCGCCGGTAAACGCGGTGCTGGCGTTCTCGACGCGCAGGTGCACGGGGCGGCACATGAAGTGCAGGTCCCGGTTGCGGCTCAGGGCGCCGGGCAGCAGGCCCGACTCGGTCAGGACCTGAAAGCCGTT
>JBKBIZ010000214.1:0-725 GCA_046293975.1 Hyphomonas sp.
GGCTGGACAGTCACCGCGCCGCCGCGGTCGTGACGGACGCCGTCGTCCACTTCGCATTCGCCTTCACGCCCGAGCGGCGCGGGGCCGCGACCCTCAGCCGCCTGTGGGTGCGCTGGACCGGACCGATGGGTCTGGCGTGGAAGCAGAAGACGTTCGATCTGGACATGGCCGCATCGGTGACAACCGATTTGCAGAGCGTGCGGGAGGAGGCGGTCAAGCTGTTCGCCCGCGACGCCCTGTTCGGCGCCAAGACCCAGATCGAACTGGGAGAGGGGTCGGAGTTCCAGGCCTTGCGGGACTTCCAGCCCGGCATGGACCGGCGCGCCATCGACTGGAAGCAGTCGGCGCGGCATTCGGCGCTTCTGGCCAAGGAATTCCGCACCGAGCGAAACCATCACGTCATCATGGCGCTGGATTGCGGGCGGGTGATGAGCGAACCGGTCGGGGGCGCGCCGAGGATTGACCGGGCCGTCAATGCGGCCCTGTTGCTGGCCTACGCCTGTTTACGTTCGGGGGATCGGGCGGGGTTGTTCGCCTTCGACTCCGCACCCCGCATCTCCACCGGCGCGGCGGCCGGCCTGGACGATCCGCCCCTCGGCCCGGACGGGTGTGCCCGCGCTCAACGCCTTGTGAAAAACGGTCTTCAGCTCCAGCGTCGTATAGGTCTGGCCCGGCCGCAGCGTCGAATGGACGACGCAGCCGCAGGCCGAATCCAGCACGGTGGC
>JBKBIZ010000215.1:0-717 GCA_046293975.1 Hyphomonas sp.
CTCAGCCGCGCGAGGCTCAGGCGGGTGCGTTGCCCGCCCGACAGCCCGGAGAGCGCCAAGGCGGGGCCGCCCGGCACCTCCAGCGCCGCCGCGACCTCGTGCAGCTGGTGCGGGGTCAGCAGGGGATTGGCGTCCAGCAGCGCGTCCCCCACCGTGCCCAGCCCGAGCAGTTCCTCGCCGTGCTGCCCGATCCGGCTGACGGTCAGGCCCGCACCCCAGGTCACTGTGCCCGCGTGCGGCAGCTCGCCCAGCAGGGCGCGCAGCAGCGTGCTTTTCCCGCCACCGTTCGGGCCGGTCAGGGCCACCCGGTCACCACGCCGCACATGCAGGGTCACGCCGGACAGCACCACCCCTGAGCCGCGCGTCACGCCCAGATCACGGACGGTCAGCACCTCCAGCGGCCCCGGCGGCACGGGCGGCAGCGTCAGCCGCACCTGACGGTGATCCTCGTGGGGTTTGGGCGTGGCGGCCGCGTCCGCCCGTTCGATCTGCCGCTCCAGCCGCCGGGCCACCGAGGCATTCACCGCCTGCGCGTTCTGCGCCTTGCCCTTCGCCAGCAGCTTGTCCCCGTCGCTGGCCCGCCGGTGGTTGTACTGCCCGGCACTCTGCGCCCGGCTGGCCCGCCGCGCCCGCTCCTCGTCCAGCGCGGCGCGTTTGCGGCGGTACGCCTCGAAATCACGGGCCTGCGCCCCCCGCAGCGTCGCCTTCAGGGCCATC
>JBKBIZ010000216.1:0-714 GCA_046293975.1 Hyphomonas sp.
GACTTCCGGCGCGGCGCGGCCTAACGTTCGTTATCTCAATCGCACCACCCTGTTAGCGCTAACAGAGCGCGCCGGAGATCCATGCCAAAACTCACCCACCCCCCATCCGCCCCGCCGCTGGTGGTCGCCTTCGATCTCGGCACGACCGCCCTGAAAGCCGTGCTGTTCCACGGCCGCACCGAACGCCACCGCCTGCAATTCCCGTACCCACTGCACGCCGAACAGCCCGGACAGGCCACCCAGCGCCTCCCGGACCTGATGCAGGCCTTCACGCTCGCCCTCGGCGGCATGGAAGAGTACCTGACCCGCCACGACCTGACCCCGCAGGCCGCCGGATTCAGCAACGCCATGCACACCCTGACCCTGATCCGCCCCGGCGGCCCGTCGGACGTGTTCACCTTCGCGGACCTGCGCGCGGGCACCGGCGGCCACCCCGTCACGCACCTGCACGCCCAGACCGGCGTGCCCTGGCACCCCATGACGCCCGCCGTGAAACTCGCCGCGCTGCACGCCGCCGGGCAACTGACCGACGTCGAGCGCGTCAGCGGCGTGAAGGAAGAACTGCTGCGCCGCTTCTTCGGCGTGTACTGGACCGACCAGAGCACCGCCTCCGCCACCGGCCTGCTGGGACGCGGCGGCACCTACGACCCGCAGGCCCTTGCGCAGGCCGGCATCACGGCCGCGCAACTGCCCGCCGTGCACCCCATCGAGACG
>JBKBIZ010000217.1:0-709 GCA_046293975.1 Hyphomonas sp.
TCTCGGGCACCTTCAACGGCGTCGGCGGTCTTCAGCCGACCAAGGTCACCGACATCACCCAGAAGTCCGACTCCTGGTCGGTGTTCGGTCACGCGCACTATCAGCTGACCGAGGCCCTGAAGGTGACGGGCGGTCTGCGCTACACCGACGACAGCCGCGACTATCAGGGCCGTATCCTGATCGGCACGCCCGTCGGCGGCCAGGGCGCCGTCTCGGTCGGCGACGAACAGGTCAGCTGGGACGTCAGCGCCCTGTATGAGGTCAATGACAGCCTCAATCTGTTCGCGCGTGTGGCCAAGGGATATCGCGGCCCGTCCATCCAGGGCCGCAACCTGCCGGTCCTGACGACGGCCGAGTCCGAGACGGTCATGTCCTATGAGACCGGCTTCAAAGCCCGTCTGTGGGACGGTCGCGCTCGCCTGAACGGGACTGCCTATGTCTATGAAGTCAGCGACATGCAGTTCACCGCCATCGGCGGCGCGGACAACTCCAACCGTCTGATCAACGCCGAGAAGGGCGAGGGATACGGCCTGGAGCTGGACGGCGACATCGATCTGGGCGCGGGCTTCAGCCTGGCGGCCGGCGGCGCCTGGAACCATACCGAGATCAAGGACAAGGACCTGCTGGTCGCCGTCTGCGGCTCCAACTGCACCGTGACCGATCCCAACGTCATGGTGGGCGCGACCCGTCGCGCCAAGATCGACGGCAA
>JBKBIZ010000218.1:0-707 GCA_046293975.1 Hyphomonas sp.
CCACCAGGATGGTGTTCTCGGGCGCCTCGCCCTGCGTGCCGATGACCTCCTGATGCCGGGCGCTGTCCCCGATCAGCAGGATCGTGAAGCCCTCACGGGCGTACTTTTTGGCCTCGGTGTGCACCTTGGTGACCAGCGGGCAGGTCGCGTCGATGGTCGCCAGCCCCAGCGCCCGCGCCCGCTCGCGCACTGCCGGGCTGATGCCGTGCGCGCTGAACACGACCGTCTCGCCGCCCTGCGGAAGGGCGTCCACGCCGTCGAGGTCCTCCACGAAATGCACGCCGTACCCGGCCTGAAGGCGGTCCACGACCGTGTGGTTATGCACGATGGAGTGGTACACCGTCACCGGTTTCGACTCGGTCTGCGCGGCCTTCTCGACCGCCTGGATCGCCATGACGACCCCCGCGCAGAAGCCGCGCGGCTTGGCAAGGTGAAGGCGCTCAACCACGCGCGACCACCGGAAGGGCACAGGAGACGGAAGGAACGAACGACGTCATGCCCGACAGTGTAATGCCCGCCTGCCGCGCAGACCGTGCCCCCGGCAGCCTCCCGGCCCGGTCAGGGCGCGCCCGCCGGGATGCGCTCCAGCCACCACTCGCGCGGCACCGGACGGCTCGACGTGCGCCACGCCTCCGCGAACGACGCCCTCTGCGCCGCCACCGCCCCCGCATCCGAGGTCGCCAGGGCCGCCTCGGCCAGCCCCCACG
>JBKBIZ010000219.1:0-704 GCA_046293975.1 Hyphomonas sp.
TAACGACACACGTTGAGCTTGCGCGCGTCGTCGGATCGACCGATCCTGTGAAGGTTGCGCATCTGCGAGCCTGACGGCGTATGACCGACGAGATTCTCACCAAACCCAAGCCGCGCCACAGCGGCCATCGCGACCGGCTGCGCGAGCGGGCGGCGAAGGGGGGGCTGGGCGCCCTGCCCGACTATGAACTGCTGGAGCTGCTGCTGTTCCGCAGCGTGCCCTACAAGGACACCAAGCCGCTGGCCAAGGATCTGCTGGCGCGGTTCGGGGGGCTGGAGGGGATCGGGGCGGCCAGCCATGAGGCGATCGAGGATCAGGTCGCGCGGTCGATGGGCTATGCCGTCGGCAAGGCGACGCGGGCGATCGCGCTGGACCTGCAGCTGATCTTCGACGTGACGCGGCGGATCGCACGCGAGCCGACGGCGAAACGGCCGGTGATCTCGTCATGGACGGCGTTGCTGGCCTATGTGCGGGTCGCCCTGCAACACGAGCCGCGCGAGCAATTTCGCGTCCTTTATCTGGACAAGAAGAACCAGCTGATCCTGGACGAGGTGCAGAACCGGGGCACGGTCGATCATGCGCCGGTCTATCCGCGCGAAGTGGTGCGGCGCGCGCTGGAGCTGTCGGCCAGCGCCCTGATCCTGGTGCACAACCATCCGTCCGGCGATCCCACGCCCAGCCGCGCCGACGTCGAGATCACGAAA
>JBKBIZ010000021.1:0-32540 GCA_046293975.1 Hyphomonas sp.
GCTTCTGGCCGATGGCGACGTAGACGCAGAACAGCTTGTCCTTGTCGGACTTGGCCGCGTCATTGGTCGGCTTCTGGTTCAGGATGGTGTCGATGCAGATGGCGGTCTTGCCGGTCTGGCGGTCACCGATGATAAGCTCGCGCTGGCCGCGGCCGACCGGGATCATGCCGTCGATAGCCTTGATGCCCGTCATCATCGGCTCGTGAACCGATTTACGCGGGATGATGCCTGGCGCCTTAACGTCGACCTGCGAGCGAGCAGCAACGTCCTTCAGCGGACCTTTGCCGTCGATCGGCTCACCCAGCGCGTTCACAACGCGGCCGAGCAGGGCTTTGCCAACCGGAGCCGCAACGATCTCAGACGTCCGCTTGACGGTGTCGCCTTCTTTGATGCTGCGGTCTTCGCCGAAGATCACGACGCCGACGTTATCTTTCTCAAGGTTCAGGGCCATACCTTTGATGCCGCCGTTGAACTCAACGAGTTCGCCGGCTTGCACGCTGTCGAGGCCGTAAACGCGAGCGATACCGTCGCCAACGGAAAGCACCTGGCCAACGTCCGAGACTTCAGCTTCGACGCCGAAATTCTCGATCTGAGACTTCAGGATGCCCGAAATTTCTGCAGGTGAAATGTCCATCGAGCTTCTTATGCTCCCTTCATCACGGTGTTCATGCGTTCAAGTTTCTTGGCGACGCTGGCGTCCACGAGCTTGGAGCCCAGGCGCAGCTGAATGCCGCCAATCAGCGAGTGGTCAACCTCACTGGTGAGTTCAAATTCGCCGCCAACGACACGCGCGAGCAGCGATTCAATCCGGGACTTTTCAGCGCCGGACATTTCTTTTGCGGTGCGAACAATCGCGCGCTGTACGCCGCGCTGTTTCGCATAGAATTGGTCAAACGCGAATTCGGCGCCGAGAATGTCCCTGGAGCGGCCATTTGTGGCCATCGTGCCGAGGAATTTGCCGAACAGGTCGGAATATCCTGCCTTTTTCGCGATCGCAGAGAGTGCAGAGACCTTCACATCGCGGCTGAAGGCCGGCGAGTCGAGCAGCTTCCGCAGATCAGCCGACGTTTTGATAAGTGCGGCGAAGGCCCTGAAATCCTTATGGATCGTGGCGAGGTCGCCCTTCTCCTGCGCAAGCTCAAAGAGCGCGCGGGCGTAGCGCTGGGCCGTTTCGCTTGTCTGGATCACGTTCGAGGCAGGCAAGGTTTGGAAATCCGTCTCAGTTAGGGGGCGGAAGTGCCCTAAAAAATGTCAGGCCGGTGATGCTCGTATATCGGGCACCCCCCCAAGGCTGTGCGGCGCTTATCATTAGAAATTCGCCCTGACAACAGCCCCGCCCCCAGCCATCATGCGGCGAAATGGCCGCGAACGGAGCCTTCTGTGGGGAAAGGTCACTCATAGAAAAGAATATGGATCGATATCGATTGAAATACGCACTTGGGAAGGGAGTTTCAGGCGGGCTGTCCAGGCGGTCATATAGGCTGAAAGATCAATGATTCTCGGGCTTTTGACCAGAAAGCGCCGACGGTGGCGACCACGTAGCACAGTGATGGGCGCAGGCGCCGGGCCGTATACTTCGATACCGTCCCCATTGGGCGCAGCCGCTGCGATATCCAGCGCAGCTTTATCCACAAGATCCGCAGATGGCGCCGACAGAATCAGCGCGGCCAGCCGCCCGAAAGGCGGCAGGACGAGCTCGGCGCGGACATCCCGTTCGATCTGAAGGAAACCGTCCCGGTCATTGGCGGCGAGAGCCTCCATAGCCGGGTTATCCGGGGCATAAGTCTGCACCAGCGCCCGGCCGGGACGCTCGGCGCGCCCTGCCCGGCCGGCCACCTGGCTCAGCAGTTGATAGGTGCGCTCGCCCGCCCGCAGGTCACCGCCCTTAAGGCCGCTATCGGCGTCCACCACGCCTACCAGCGTCAGGTTGGGGAAGTTGTGGCCCTTGGCGACGATCTGCGTGCCGATCATGACGTCAATTTCGCTGCGCTCCATGCGCTCGACGAGACTGCGGGTCACATCGGCGCCCTGCGCTGTATCTGAAGAGAAAATCTCGATGCGGGCGTTAGGCAGCAAAGTCCGAACCTCTTCCGCCACCCGCTCAACGCCTGGTCCAACACCCATAAGCGAATCAGGCGCGCCGCATTGCGGACACTTCAAAGGCTTGGGGATCGAATAGCCGGTGACGTGGCAAACGAGGCGGCCGGAATAGCGATGCTCGGTCAGCCAGTTCTCGGTGCCGGGCGTGTTCAGCCTTTCCCCGCAGGCCTTGCAGATCACGAGCGGGGCATAACCGCGCCGGTTGAGAAAGAGGAGCGACTGTTCGCCATTGGCGAGGGTTTCCATCAAGGCCCGCTCCAGCACGGGGGATAGCCACTTGCCTTTCCCCGGGGGGGCAGTCCTCAGATCGACCAGCTCAATATCCGGCAGGCGCGAGGCGCCGGGCCGGGCCGCTAGCCTGAGGTGTACATATCGCCCGGCCTCAGCATTCACAGCAGTTTCCAGCGCTGGCGTTGCGGAGGCGAGGATGACTTGTCCCCCTTCCAGCTTGGCCCGCATCACCGCCAGATCGCGGGCATGATAGGTGACACCGTCCTCCTGTTTGAAGGAGGTGTCGTGTTCCTCGTCGACGATGATCAGGCGCAGCTTGCGGTAAGGCAGGAAGAGGGCTGAGCGGGCGCCGATGACGATGCGCGCTCTCCCGTGGACAGCCTCGCGCCAGGTGCGGCGGCGATCCTTGGGGCTGAGGCCCGAATGCCAGGGCGCTGGGGCGGCGCCAAAGCGGGCCTCGAAGCGCGCGAGAATAGCCTGCGTCAGCGCAATTTCCGGAAGCAGAACAAGGATCTGCGCTTCGGGATCGGACTTCAGCGTTTCCGCAATAGCCTCGAAATAGACTTCCGTCTTGCCCGAGCCGGTGACCCCGTCGAGGAGGAAAGCCGAGAAGCCGCCAGCGTGGATAGCCGCTGTCAGCTCCCCCGCCGCAAAGGCCTGTTCCCCGGTCAGGATCGCGCCTTTGCGGTCCGGATCGGGGATGGCGAAAGCCGGATCGGTCTCGACTTCGACGGCCTCAAACACGCCTGCTTCGGCCAGTCCTTTGACCACGCCGGACGAGACATTTGCTGCACTGGCCAGGTCAACAGCCGACCAAAGTTGGTCATTCCTGGACAAACCAGGACAATCCGGGACAGTTTTGGACACCTCCAGCACCTTCTGGCGCGCCGGCGTCATCCGCTCGGGCAGCTTGCCGGTTGCCCGGTAGCGCACCTCGACCGGCGAGGGCAGCAGCCCCTCCCGCGCCCGGAGCGCCATCGACAGAACCTGCCCCGGATGGGTGACCGTGTAGCGCGCGACCCAGGCGAGGAACTC
The DNA here is from genome assembly GCA_046293975.1 of Hyphomonas sp. Taxonomy (GTDB): domain Bacteria; phylum Pseudomonadota; class Alphaproteobacteria; order Caulobacterales; family Hyphomonadaceae; genus Hyphomonas. The sequence goes on from JBKBIZ010000021.1 coordinate 3,367, forward strand.
CCGCATCGGGGCGCCCATCGGCGGCGCGTCATAGACGGCAGTGACCGCTTTCAGCTTGCGGCCGGTGGCCACCTCATCGCCGAGCACCTCGACCACAATACCGAGCCGGTCATGCGGGCCGACCGGGGCCGCGACATAGCTCCCCGGCTGAAGCGTCATGCCATCGGGAACCACATAATCGAACGGTTCGGGTAGCGGCAGGGTGAAGAGGATTCGGGCGACGGCCATGAGCCCGGCTTAGACCTTTGGCCCGTGTCCGTCATCCCACCGGAACACCCAGATTGGGTTCAGGACTGCGCTGTCTCCAAGAGGCGTTTGGCTTCGGCGGCCGCCAGCTTCAGAGGCTCGACGCTGCGCTGTACCCGGCACTGGATCATCCCTCCTTCGATCAGCATGATGGCCACGGTTGCCAAGGCCCTGGCACGCTCTGGCGGAACGCCGCTAGCCTGCGCGGCGTCTGTTATTATGACGGCCCATGCATCGAAAGCCGCCAGCGCAGCACGGCGGATGGGTTCGTGCTCTGGCACCGTTTCCAGGATCGTCGTCGTCAGCGGGCTGCCATCGCGAAAGCCCGACTGTTTTAGCCAGCCGCCGAGCAGCTCCCCATAGCGCGTGATCAAGTCCCCGGCATTGGCGGAACTCGCCGCCAACTCGCTCAGCGTCGCCGCGACGGTCTCCCCGGCGCGGGCGACGGCCTTTTCGCCAATCTCGACCTTGCCGCCTGGGAAGTAGTGATAAAGCGAACCTCTCGGTGCGCCACTGACCTCCAGAATTTCTGCGAGCCCGGTTGCCGCATAGCCTTGCTGGCGAAAGAGGCGAACGGCCGCCGACAGGATCGCCTCCCGATGTTTCCCCTGCGCCGCCAAACCGGACTCCTCGTCAAATCAAAATTATATAGACTGGTCTACTTGGAAAGTTTATACCGGACGAAGTTAAAGGACAATGAGGACGGAAGATGGCCGATGACATCCCTGAAGGCTTTACGCCTCATTTCCGCAAAAGCGGGCTCACTGATCCCTGGGAGCCGCTCTATTCGCGAAACACCGGCGAAGCGGTGTTCATTGGGCTCAAGGCCGGGCCAGCGCACGCCAATTCGCGCGGGCTGGTTCATGGCGCCCTTATGACGGCGCTGGCCGACAATGCGATGGGCCTCAGCTGCGCCTTGAAAACAGGCGGCGCCGGGGGATTGGTCACCATCAATCTGGCGATGGATTTCCTCGCATCGGCCCGGATGGGGCAATGGCTCGAAATACGCCCCACGGTGCTCAAGGCTGGCAGTTCGATGGCATTTGCCTCCGCAACGATCCATGCCGACGATCAGCTTTGCGCCCGCGCGAACGCCACCTTCCGGCTCGCCACCCGGCGCGCTGCCTGACGCCCAGCTTGGCGCCCAGCTTGGCGTCGGGCAAATTGCCCTAGCGTGAGTGCTTGCCACCCTCCCCGGCCGCCCCTACCCCTTGGACATGGCAAAAGACGTGACTTCCGGCTACGAGCCGCTGACCTCCATTGAGGCAATCACCGCAGGGCTCGGCACGGCCGGCTATATCTCCACCGCGCAGATCTCGACGGCGGTTTACCTCGCCCACGGCCTGCGCAAGCCGATCCTGATCGAGGGCCCGGCAGGCGTGGGCAAGACCGATCTTGCCGCCTCGCTCGGCCGCTGGCTCGACCTGCCGATCATCCGCCTGCAATGCTATGAGGGCCTGGATGAAGGCAAGGCGCTGTATGAGTGGAAATATGGCAAGCAGCTGCTCTACACGCAGATCCTCAAGGAGAAGCTCAATGAGCTGATCGGCGAGGCCGACAATCTCAGCAAGTCTCTGGGCAAGCTGGCTGACTTTGAAGACCTGTTCTTCTCGCCGCAATTCCTTGAGGCGCGCCCCCTGCTCCACGCCATGCAGCAGGATAGCGGCTCTATCCTCCTGATCGACGAGATCGACAAATCCGATGAAGCCTTCGAGGCGTTCCTTCTGGAAGTGCTGTCGGATTATCAGGTGTCTGTGCCAGAGATCGGCACGATCCGGGCGAAGGTGCCGCCGATCGTGATCCTGACATCCAACAATGTGCGTGAGCTGGGCGACGCGCTGAAGCGTCGTTGCCTGCACCTGCATATCGGCTTTCCCGATCATGTCCGTGAACAGAAGATCGTGCGGGCGCGCGTGGAGGGGATTTCCAATACGCTGCTGAACCAGCTGGTCCGCTTTGTTCAGTCCGTTCGCGAGGCCGACATCAAGAAGCGCCCCTCGATTGCCGAGACGGTGGACTGGGCGCGCACACTGCTGCTGCTGCATTCCAGCAGCCTCGACGAACAGTTCGTGCGCGACACGCTCAACGTGCTGCTCAAGCATGAGAGCGACATTGCCGCGATTACTCCGCTTATCCCCAAAATGGTGCGCGAAGCGGTCGGCACGGATTCGGGCGGGCGGACAGCATCCGGCTACCCGGACATCGGATAAGGCGGCGCGCCAATGGAGCGCCAGATTTCCAATTTCATCCGGGCGCTGAGATCTGCCGATGTGAAGGTCTCGACCGGCGAAGCCCTGGACGCGGCGCGCACCGTGGCGATGATTGGCTATGGCGACCGGGCGCTCTTGAAGGATTCCCTCGCCTGCGTGCTGGCCAAATCCGAAGCCGAAAAGGACATGCACGACAAGCTGTTCGAGCTTTACTTCAGCGCGAGCAACAAACGCAGCCAGCAGAGCGATGAGCGCGAAGACAGCGCGGAAAGCCAGAGCGAGGGCCAGGACGCGGCCGACGCCGCCGAGCAGATGATCGCCCTGACTCAGCCGGGCAATGAGCAGGCGCTTGCGACAGCCGTGGAGCGCGCGTCGGAGGCGGCCGGCCTCAACGACATCCGGTTTTCCACGCAGACAGCTTACTACGCCCAGCAGATGGTGCGCGCGATGGGCGGGGAGGCCTTGCAGGCGCGGCTGCTCGAAGCGTTGCAGCGTTCGGGCGCTGAGGCCGACGCGGACGCCCAGCGGATGATCGACGCGCGCCGCGCCCTGACGATGGCCGCGCGGGAGCGGGCTGAGCGCGCTTTTCAGGTATTCGGCGCGGGCGAGACCGAGAAATTCCGCGATGATGTGGCCGCCACCAAACGCCTCACCGCGCTGGAAGCCCATGACATGGCGCGGATGAAAGTGCTGATTGCCAAGATCGCCAGGCGCCTTGCCGTGAAACATTCGCGCCGGCGGAAGCGGACGTCTCGCGGCATCCTCGATGTGCGCCGCACGATGCGTGCCAATGCCGGCTATGACGGCGTGCCGTTCAATGTGATCTGGCGGCAGAAGAAAAAGGACCGCCCGAAGATTGTTGCGATTTGCGACGTGTCCGGATCAGTTGCGGCCTATGTGCGCTTCCTTCTGCTGCTCCTCTATTCGTTGAAGGAAGTGATCCCCGACCTGCACGCCTACGCCTTTTCCTACCGCCTTGGGGACGTCAGCGACATTCTTGAGCAGAATGAGTTTGACGGGGCGATGAAGAAAATCCTGCGCGAATTTGGCCTCGGCTCAACGAGCTATGGCCAGGCCTGGTCGGACTTCAAGACAGACCATGAGACCGTGATCGACCGGCGCACGACGATCCTGGTGCTCGGCGATGGGCGGTCAAATTATGGCGATCCGCGACTGGATCTGTTCAGCGGCTTTACGGGCCGCGCCAAGCAGACGATCTGGCTGAACCCGGAAGGCCCGGCGCTATGGGGCACGGGCGACAGCGTGATCCCGCGCTACGCGCCCTATTGCAAACAGATGAGCCATGTGGCGACGCTCAAGGATCTGGAGCGCGCCCTGGACGAAATCCTGACAAGCTATTCGTGAACGGACGGCCTCAGTCGAGACCCATCTCTTCGCGGTAACGCCGGCGCAAGAGGTCGATAGGCGCAAGATCGCGCTTGTCGGTTTCATAGTGCCAATAGGTCCAGCCATTGCAGGCGGGGGCCTGCTGGACCTGCGCGCCGAGGCGGTGGATCGAGCCGGTGATAGCGCCGGTGGTGAGCGAGCCATCGACGCGGATGCGCGCCTGGTGGCGGCGCTGAGCGGAGAAGAGGCGGTCGCCGGGTTTCAGCCAGCCGGTTTCGATCAGCGCGCCAAAGGGAACGCGGGCGAGCGATTTCTTGCTGCGCTCGGTTTCCAGAACTTCGCCTTCCAGCGGCGTGATCGCATTGATCCGGGCACGGGAGAGGCGCGCATAGCCCTCTTCGCGCTCGATGCCGATGAAATCCCGGCCGAGCCGGCGGGCGGCGGCGGCTGTCGTACCGGTGCCGGAGAAAGGATCAAGGATCAGATCGCCGGGATTGGAGGAGGCAAGGAGGACGCGGTGAAGCAGGGATTCGGGCTTCTGGGTGGGGTGCGCCTTGCGGCCGGCCTCATCCTTCAGGCGCTCGCCGCCGGTGCATAGCGGGATAGTCCAGTCGGAGCGCATCTGCTTGTCTTCATTGAAGGTTTTGAGCGCGTCATAGTTGAAGGTGACGCGGCTGTCCTTGGATTTACCGGCCCAGATCAGCGTTTCATGCGCGTTCTGGAAGCGGGTGCCCTTGAAATTCGGCATCGGATTTGACTTCAGCCAGATCACGTCATTCTGAATCCAGAAGCCCTGATCCTGAAGCACCGTCCCGACACGGAAAATATTGTGATAGGAGCCGATCACCCAGATGGCGCCGTCATCCTTCAGCACACGGCGGCATTCTTCCAGCCATTGATGCGTAAACAGATCATAGTCGTCAAAGCTGGCGAACTTGTCCCATTCATCATCAACGCCGTCGACAATGGACTGATCCGGGCGCGTGAGCCCGCCGCCGAGCTGAAGGTTATACGGCGGATCTGCAAAGACGAGATCGACGGACTTGTCCGGAATACGGGACAGGACTTCGATGCAATCGCCCTGGATGATCGTGTTACGCTGAATGGTCATGGATCGTTTGCCCTGCGACTCTACTGTGAGTGTTACAGGCAACCCTGAATCGCGCCGGTAAAGACGACGTGAAGGAAACCCTGCCGAAAGGTTACCAGCCGTCTTCGGGATTAACGCCTGATGGCTTGCAGCAGGGCCTGCGCCGGGCCAAGCTGAACGGTCTGGGCAGACATCCCGAGGAGTAGGTTACTGATGATGCTGGCACTTGAGCTGCTGGGCGGGATTGGCCTGTTCATGCTGGGCATGTCGATGCTCACCGACGGGCTGAAGCTTTCCGCCGGCGACGGCCTGCGGGCGATTCTGCAAGGCTGGACACGTACGCCGATGCGCGGGCTCATTTCCGGCGCGCTGCTGACGAGCCTCGTTCAGTCGTCCAGTGCTGTGACAGTGGCCACAATCGGCTTCGTCAATGCTGGGCTGCTGACGCTTCGGCATGCCGTGTGGGTGATTTTCGGATCAAATGTCGGCACGACCATGACCGCCTGGCTGGTGGCTATCGTGGGGCTCAAGTTGGATATCGGGGCGTTTGCTCTGCCGATCATCGGTCTTGGCATGATGGGGCAGATGCTGGGGACGAAACGGCCGCGACTCTCCGGATCGGGTCAGGCGATGGCGGGGTTTGGCCTGTTCTTTCTGGGGATCAGCGTTCTGAAGGGCGCCTTCGAGACCCTCTTGCCCTGGTTTGAATCCCTGGATTTCTCTCAAGCCGGTTTCTTTGCGCCCTTGTTGTTCCTCCTGTTCGGGATGGTTCTGGCCGCGCTCGCGCAATCCTCCAGCGCGGCCATTGCGATCATCCTGACGGCGACGGCCGGCGGCGGTCTGCCGCTTGAACTGGCAGCGGCCGGCATCATCGGCGCCAATATCGGCACGACCACCACGGCCATGTTTGCCTCCGCTGGAGCCACCCCCGCAGCGAAACGCGTTGCACTCGCCCATATCGTCTTCAACTTCTATTCCGGGATTGCGGCTTTCCTCCTGCTTTATCCGCTGGTCAGCGCCAGCCATTGGCTCGCCGACCTGCTGCTGGCCGAAAGCAAGGACGAGCCGCTGACGCTCGCGATTTTCAACACGCTCATCAATATGCTCGGCGTGATTCTCATCTGGCCTTTTGCATCCCGGCTAATCAGCTGGCTTCAGGGCCGGTATACGAACGAGGACGAGACGATTGGCCGGCCGGCTCATCTCGATCCGACACTGGAAGCTGTTCCGGCGCTCGCCCTGCGCGGCCTGGTGCTTGAAATCCAGCGCATGATGACGCTTGCCTTCGACCGAGCGAGCAGGCGCCTTTCGGCAGCGCCAGGCCATCCCAACGGCAATGGAGACGCGGGCATCCTGGCCCTCGGCCAGGCAATCCGGGACTTCATCGCAGAACTGAGCCGTCAGTCGCTGCCCTCAGATGTGGTCACCGCCCTGCCCGACTTGATCCGCTCGATCCATCATGTGGAGGAGACCGTGTCTGAAGGCGCGGCTCTTTCCGAAGGCGCGCAGCCGCCCGCAGCCCTTATCACAGGCCCGACATGGGATAGGCTGAAAGCCGGCGTCCTCGCATCACTCGTAACAAATGCCGCTGAGCCTGACGCGTTCAAGACAGAGTTCGATGAGGAGATGGACGAGGTCGACCAGGCCTATGAAGCGATCAAGAAAGAATTGCTTTCAAACGCAGCAGCCGGACGCATAGGAGTCGAGGTTATGGAGGCGGCTCTCCTGCGGGCCCGGCGAATGCGGCGGCTGGCAGAAGCCGCGCTCAAGGCAGAGCGCCGCCTGGGGCCCTGGGCGCCGATTGCGTCCGGCCGGGTTGAGAATGAAGCAGAGGCTGAGGCTGAAACCTAGAAGTCAAGACTGAGCTGGTCAGGCGGCGCGCCGGGCGGGCGGAAAAGATCCGTCCTCAGAGGCTCCCTTGGCAGGTTCAGGCCAAGCTGGCCGGCGGCACGAATGAAGCGGGCGCGGATCAGGTCTGCCACCGGCCCCCTGCCCGATCCGCGTTCGAACCATTTGGCGTCATAATCCTTCCCGCCGCGCATCTCCCGCATTGTGTTGATGACGCGCGCGGCCCGGTCCGGGGCATGCTGGACGAGCCATTCATGGAAGAGATCCTTGATCTCAAAGGGAAGCCTCAGAACCACATACCCCACACCGCGCGCGCCATGATCGGCGGCGGTCTGGATGAGACTTTCGATCTCATGATCATTGAGGCCGGGAATGATCGGCGCGGTCATCACCATCACCGGAATGCCGGCTTCGGCGAGAGCCTTGACCGTTTCCAGACGCCGCTCGGGCGTTGCCGCGCGCGGTTCCATCTTGCGGGCGAGCTTGCGGTCCAGCGTGGTGATCGAAACGCCGACGCGTGTCAGTCCCTTGGCCGCCATCGGGGCGAGGATGTCGATATCGCGCTGGATCAGGGCTGATTTCGTCAGCAGGCTGACGGGGTGGTTGTGGGCGGAGAGAATTTCCAGAAGCTGCCGCGTGAGGCGCTCTTCCCGCTCGATCGGCTGATAGGCGTCCGTATTCATGCCGAGCGCGATGGGGCGAACGACATAGCCCGGCCGGGACAGCTCCCGCACCAGCAGCTCCGTAGCGTTCGTCTTGCGGAAAAGCTTGCTCTCGAAATCAAGCCCGGCGGAGAGGCCGGACCATGTATGGGTAGGCCGCGCGAAGCAGTAGATGCACCCATGCTCGCAGCCCCGGTAAGGGTTCACCGTCCGGTCAAAGGAGATGTCCGGAGACTTGTTGAAGGTGATGATCGTGCGGGCGACCTCATCGAACACCTGTGTGTCGAGGCGCTCTGCCCCGTCCTCGATCGTGTCCCAGCCATCATCAAAGGCGTGGCGCGTTTCCCGCTCATACCGGCCGGTCTGGTTCGAGATGGCGCCGCGCCCCCGATGCTCGAAACGCTCGGCCACGCCCGCCGCGTCGAGAAGCGTGACCCGTCCTGATTTCTTCAGTTTCTGTCCCGTGCGCATGAGCAGCAGAAAGACAGAAGAAAAAGAACAAATCAAGAACTTTTGGATTACTTCCTGTGGGATTTGCGCCGTGACAGACGCCAGTTGTCCCAATCAGGCGCCGCATCAATATCGATTAGCGGCGGCAACAGCCAGACCCGGGCATGGTCTGGGAGGTGGCTCCAGACGTCTTCCATCGCATGGGGCCCCGACCAGCGCACCCGCCGGAAGGGCGCGCGCGATTGCGGCCCCTTATGCATGCCAAACAGCCAGAAGCCGCCATCCAGCGCCGGACCAAACACCGCGTCGTGCCGCATCAGGCCGCGCACAGCGCTGCGCAACAGGCCGGGCGTGATATCGGCCGCGTCAGACCCGATGAAGAACACCATGCCCGGCGGCGCTTCATTGAAGCCCCGCTCCAGACGCTCGGTCAGCGTGCCCGGCCCCTGCGGGTAAACGGGCAGCCCGCCAAAGACGGCGCGCCCCTCCTGGCTCTCGGCCAAGCCATCGGGCGTGGTGTAGACCCTCACATTGAGGCCACTGGCGCGCGCAGATCGCAAGGTAGAGGCGAGCGTAAAGCTGGCGATCCGCCGGGCTTCCGTTTGCCCCAGCCCGTCGGCCAGACGTGTCTTGGAAAGCCCCATCCGGGGCGGCTTGGCAAAAATAAGCAAGGAAATCGTACGCATTGGGCCTTTGTTTTGCCGGAATAAAATCCGACACTGGAAGCACGAACACGAAAGCGCAATCCATGTTCAGCCTATTCCGTGTCTTTGCCGCTGGCTGTGCCGCCCTATTGCTCAGCGGCTGTTTCCTTTCGGAAAAACCATTGATCGGCGAAGGCGTGCATATTCATGACGGCCCGCTTGCCTTCTGCCTCGATGCGGAGGAGCCCTGCCATCAGACAATGGTGCAGGAAGACGCCTATCTCATCCTGCCCCATACTGAAGACGTGGATGAGGGGCCGGTCGCCGTCCGCTTCCGCCCTCTGATGAAAGCTGGCGGGGAAACCATCTGGCTGGGCGAGGTCAATCTCTCTGCAGAAGGCGAGGAGGAAACGTGGGCCTATGTGGTGGCGCGCAAGCTGAAGGATACCGACCTTGGCGTGCGTGAGTATGAAGTTGCCGTGCCCGATTGCAGCAAGGCAACCGCTTCGGAGCTGATCCGCTACGGCCTGGAAAAGGACGGCCCCTATGCCTGCCGGGTGACCGACATCGACGCGCTCACCGAATATCTCCGCGAGCGCCATGCGGGCGACTTTGCCGATGATGCCTGGTGGGCAGACGCGCGCTAGCGATAGTCCCGCGCGAGGTCTTCCGGCTTTGCCCCCATCAGGAAGCGCGTCAGCAACAGCGCGTTCTTCCAGCTGCGCCGGCGCCAGCCATCGCGCTCATATTTGGCAGCGGATGTGCGGGCCTCAGCATTCAGAATCACCAGGCGTTTCTTCCCGAGCGCGCGGACGATCATCACGTCTTCCATCAGCGGGACGTCCTGAAAGCCGCCGATCTCTTCATAGAGCGCGCGGGAGATCAGCAGTCCCTGATCACCATAGGGCAGGCCCATCCAGCGGGCACGGCGGTTGGCGCGGGCCTCCAGCCAGCGGGCCGCAGGCGCATCGGATCGGTATTTGAGGGTGAAGGCCGCCGCCATGCCGGGCCGGGTGCCCATGTGGCTGGCGGCGCGTTCGGGCCAGTCGCGGGAGAGCACGGTATCGGCGTGCAGGAAGAGCAGCCATTCGCCTCGCGCCGTGGCCGCGCCTGCGATCAGTTGCTTGGCGCGCCCCGGTGGGCTCTCGATGAGGGTGGCGCCGGCCGAGCCTGCAATGCGCGCCGTGGCGTCGGTTGACCCGCCATCGACGACGATCACCTCCCGAATCAGCCCGGCCTCAAGACCGGCCATCAGGCTCTCCAGGCAGAGCGGCAGGTCGGCGGCCGCATTCAAGGTTGGAATGATAATGGAAAGGGGCGCGGGCATGGAGGTCGCGATCAGGTTGTCAGGGCTTGTGGAACGCTCGCTCCGGTGAGGCGTTCATTCCGCAGATGAGTCAAGGAGAGACCGCCATGCCCACGATCTATGAGAGGCTTAAATCCGAGCATGACAGACAGCGCGATCTGCTTGCGCAGCTTGCCGAGACAGAAGGCAATTCCCCGGATCGTCAGGAGCTTTGGAAGAAGCTTTACTATGATCTCGGCGCGCATGCTGCGGCTGAAGAAGAGACCTTTTACAGCCCACTAATGGCCAACTCTGAGGGTCAGCCCGAAGGACGCCACTCTGTTGCGGAGCATAAAGAGGTGGACGATATCCTCCAGGAACTCAACGAGATGGATATGAGTTCGCCCGGCTGGCTGACGCGTTTCAAAACACTCAAGGAGCGCTACGAGCATCACATCGAAGAGGAAGAAGAAGACATCTTCCCCGTCGCCAAGGATGTGATCGGGCCGGACAAGAATGGCGAGATCGCGGCTGAATTTTCCGAGCGGAAAGAGGCAGAACGCGAGCTGGTCGACAAGAAGGCCGAAGAGGCGCTGGAGGAGTAGTTACTCCAGCTCGCCCAACCGTTTTTCAATCAGGAGAAGGTCGCGCCAGGCGCGGCTTTTATCCTGTGGGCGGCGCAGCAGGTAAGCCGGGTGCAGCATGGGAATCAGCGGCACGGAATAGCCGCCCGGCGTCTTGTAGGCGTATTCATTGCCGCGAAGCTTCATGATTCCCTCGCGGCTGTTCAGCAGCGACACGGCCGGAATTCCCCCCGCCGCGACGATCAGCTTCGGCCGGGAAATTTCGATCATCCGGTCCACGAAGGGCCGGCAGACGGCAAGTTCGTCCACTTCCGGGTTCCGGTTGCCCGGCGGGCGCCAGTAATTGACGTTGGAAATCAGCGCATTCTCAGTGCGGCTGCGGCCAATGGCGGCCAGCATCTTGTCGAGCAGCTGCCCTGCCCGGCCGACAAAGGGCTTGCCCTGACGGTCCTCTTCGGCGCCCGGCCCTTCCCCGATCACCATCAGGCTGGCGCCGGGAACACCGTCATAAACCACTGTATTTTCACAACTTGCCTTCAGCGGGCTGCCATTAAATTCGGTAAGCGCTGCCGTAAGGTCATCAAGGCTTGCGCAGCCTTTTGCCAGCTGCTCGGCCTCCCGCACCCATTCGGAAACCGTGCGGGCACCGCGCTTGCGAAGGGGGGCTGGCTCCTGCAACTGCGCCAGCTCTGGCGTCTCCGGGGCGGATGGCGCAACGGTCAGCAGCGCCTCCACCAGAGGCTCGTCCACAGCCACGCCCATAGCCGCCCACCATTCGGTGAGAGCATCAATTGGCGCTCTTGACGCAGGGGATGACATTGCGGACAGGCTGGACCTTCGGGAAACAGGCTGTAAGTGCTTAACCGGATACAGATATAAAGCGCAAAGCGCAAATAAGGAGCAGCTTATGGCGGAGACCCCTGAGCGTGAGTCGATGGAGTTCGACCTGGTAATCGTTGGTGGCGGGCCTGCGGGTCTGTCGGCAGCGATCCGGTTCAAACAGCTCGCAAATGAAGCCGGTGAAGACCTTTCCGTGGTCGTCATCGAAAAAGGCGGCGAAATCGGCGCGCATATCCTGTCCGGCGTGGTCATGGACCCGGTCGGCCTGGACGCGCTGATCCCGGACTGGCGGACCCGCGATGACCGCCCGCTGAAAACCGAAGTGACAGATGACAAGTTCATCTTCCTCGGCCCCAGCGGCAGCGCGGACATCTCCTGGCTGCCGATGCCGCCCTTCATGAAAAACCACGGCAACTTCACCGGCTCGCTGGCGAACGTTACCCGCTGGCTTGGCGCAGAAGCTGAAAAGCTTGGCGTGGAAGTGTTCCCGGGCTTTGCCGCTTCGGAACTCGTCTATGACGACAAGGGCGCGGTCAAAGGCATCGTCGCCGGCGTCATGGGCATCGGCGCCGATGGCCAGCCCAAGGACGACTATCAGCCCGGCATGGAACTGCTCGGCAAATATGTCCTCTTCGCGGAAGGCGCCCGCGGCTCGCTGACCAAGCAGCTGATCAACAAGTTCAGCCTCGATGAAGGCCGCGACCCGCAGAAATACGGCATCGGCCTCAAAGAAGTCTGGTCTGTTCCGGAAGCGAATTTCAAGGACGGCTATGTCCAGCACACGATGGGCTGGCCGCTCGACAACAAGACCGGTGGCGGCAGCTTCCTCTACCACTTCCGCGACAATGGTGAGCCCTTCATCACGGTCGGCTTCGTGGTCCACCTGAACTATGCCAACCCCTACATCTCGCCCTATGACGAGTTCCAGCGCTTCAAGCATCATGAAACGGTGGCCCCCTTCCTGAAGGGCGGCAAGCGCGTGGCCTATGGCGCGCGCGCGATCACCGAAGGTGGCTTCCAGTCTGTCCCCAAGCTCGCCTTCCCGGGCGGCGCGCTGATCGGTTGCGGCGCCGGCTTCGTCAACGTGCCCCGCATCAAGGGCAGCCATAACGCGATCCTCACCGGTATGATGGGCGCGGAAGCTGCGTTCGAAGCCATCCGTGAAGGCCGCACGGGCGACACGCTGACCAACTATGAAGAGGCCTATCACGGCTCCACAGTCTACAAGGAGCTGAAGACCGTCCGGAATGTGAAACCGCTCTGGTCGAAACTCGGCACGGCGCTCGGCATCCCGATGGGCGGCCTCGACATGTGGATTACCAGCCTGCTCGGCGGCTTCTCCTTCTTCGGCACGCTCAGCCACGGCAAGACCGATGCGGCCTCACTGAAACCGGCAAAGAACTTCAAGCCGATCGAGTATCCCCGTCCCGATGGCGTACTCAGCTTCGACAAGCTGACGAACGTGTCGTTCACCAACACGTATCATGAAGAAGACCAACCGGTTCACCTGAAAGTGGCGGATCTCGCCCTGCAAAAATCGTCCGAATACGACGTGTTTGCTGGCCCTTCGGCGCGCTATTGCCCGGCAGGTGTGTATGAATGGGTAAAAGATGACGGCGGCGCGATGCGCTTCCAGATCAACTCGCAGAACTGCATCCACTGCAAGACGTGCGATATCAAAGACCCCAACCTCAACATCACCTGGACAGTTCCGGAAGGCGGCGGCGGGCCCGCCTACTCCAACACCTGATCTTCCAGAGGTCATCCGGCGCCGCCCGCCTTGCGGGCGGCGTTTTCACCTTACCGTCATTCGAGCTTTGGCCGCCTTGCTCTTGCCTCAAGGGACTGCTTGACTGAGCTTTCCCTCATTAGGAGTGAGCGAATCTCCATGCGCCACAGCTCCAACGCCCTTTTCGGCGTTATCGCCTGCCTTCTGGCCCTGTCTCCGGCAGCCTGTTCCAGCATACCGCATTTGGCGGTAGCGCAGAAAGGCACTGAAGAGACAGCAGTAACGCCTGCGCCAGCAACACCGGTCCGGTTATCGGATGCCGCTCTTGCAACGGCGCTCATCGGCGAAGTCGGCGAAAACACGATTTACGCTACAGCCGAAGAGGCCATTCGCGCGGGCGACACAGCCGGCCTTCTGACCGTGCTGGCCACAATGTCTGACGGCGACCGGAAAACTGACAGTTTTGCAAACGCCTATCTGGCACTGGATCGCGCGGCCGATAGCGATTTCGCCAGCGCACGAAACTATCTCGGCGTCACGGGCGACCCGGACATCGAGGCCGACCTGCCGGGCTTTCATCTCTGGCTTGATGCCTGGTTCATTGCTCTGGAGGGGGATGCCGGGGCAGCCATTGAGCGCCACCGCGCTGTCGCCGGCAGCATGCCGGGCATTACGGCAGACCTCTCCCTGGCAGCAATGCTGGAAGCAGCCGGCCGCACGGATGAAGCCCTTGCCGTCTATGAAGCCCTGACGCCAACAAGCATCGAAGCCCCTGAGCATGAATTCGATCCGCGCAGCATCGTGTTCCAGCATGTCAGCACCGTCATCGTGCGCCATGCGCTGCTGCTGCAACGATTGGGACGCGTTGATGAGGCAAAGGCTGTCTATAAGAAACTGGCAGCGTCACAGCCGGAACAGGCAACCAGTTACGCCGCCGCTATCGAAAGCCTTGAGACAGGCAAGAATCTCGACAACAAACCGCTGACCTTCGTGACCGGCTTTTCCCAGTCGCTCTCGGATGTTGCGACGGCCCTCCAGCAACAACGCTATATCGCGGCGGCTTTCTCCGGCCGGCCTCTCAGCGGCCTGGATACAGAACGCGCCGGGTTTGACCTTGTGACGCTGGTGATCGATCCCGCCAATGAGGCGGTTCGCAGCGGTGTGATTGATGCCCTCTATGAGGAGGCCTTGTTTGAAGGCGCTGCACACCTCGCACTGATTGCGCCCAAGAGGACGCCTTCCTTGCAGATTTCTGCTGCGCAGGCGCTCATAATGTCGGGCCATGAGGCAGAGGCACGCAACGCGATTGCCGAAGCGATCAGCCTCTCCGATGACGATGAAAAATTGCAGACTATGTATGGCGCGCTCCAGCTCAGCGCCCTGCTGAATGATCGTGAAACGGCGATGAGCCTTTTGCCGGAACTGATGCAGCGGGCGGCCAATCCGGCTGAACTGGCGGCCGCCAACGGGCTGGCCAGCTCCATTTTCAACCATTTCGGTGAGCCAGGTCAGGCCCTCGCGCATGCAGAGGAAGCCCGCCGGCTGGACGACACGCATGAACGACGGATGACGCTGGCAGACCTGCTTGGACGGGAAGGCCGGGTGAATGACGCGCTCGTCATCCTGCGCAGCGAACGGCTCGCCCGTCCGAATGATCCTTACACGCTGAATTCCCTCGGCTATTTCCTGATTACCCGGGCAGACCGCGTCGAAGAGGGCTACAAAGTTCTGGCGCGCGCCATGCTGCTGACCGAAAATGACCCCTATATTTCAGACTCATTCGGCTGGGCACTCTACCAGCTTGGTGATCTTGAGCGGGCCCAGCGACTGATCGAAGGGGCGCGGGAAGATCTGATGCCGCATCACCATTGGGAGATCGAAGATCATCTCGGCGACATCTACTGGCATCAGGGAAAGGAAGAGGCGGCGCGGGAAGCCTGGCAGACCGCGCTGGACAATCATCCCCCTCAAATTGAGCGCGAGGCGATCGCCACAAAACTGGCAGATGGCCTCTCTACACCAGCGCCTCAGAAGAAGCCGTTGCCGGAGATCCGGATCAATGATGGCGAGATTAACCGCCGCGACATCTGACACCGGCCCCTTTTGCCCGCCACCACCACGCCTTAGTATAGCCGGAAAGGCGTGCGACCTCCCTCGCTCGTAGAGTAGACTGGGCTTCTGGCCCACGATTCGCCGCAAGGTTTGCAGATGACAGACGCCCCTCCGACATTCCAGCCCTCACGGAAGCCCGATCCTTACCGGGAGCCCGGCAAGTACGACAATCTGTGGAAATGGCTTCGCCGGCTGGTGATTCTCGGCCTGGTGCTCGGTGTGATTGGGCTGATCGTGGTCTGGGTCTATTTTGCCGCCCTTGGCCGGGATGTCCCCTCGATCGCGAAGCTGAAGCAGTATGAGCCGCCGATCACGTCGCGTGTTCACGGCGGCGACGGCGCGCTGATCGCCGAATTTGCCAGCCAGCACCGCGTCTTCGTTCCCTACGAATCGATCCCGAAGCACGTCGTGGAAGCCTTCGTTTCAGCCGAAGACAAGAACTTCTTTACCCATGACGGCCTCGACTATGTCGGCATCACGCGCGGCGCTGTGAACACGGCGAAGAACAAGGTGACCGGCTCAGGCGGCATGCAGGGTGGCTCGACCATCACCCAGCAGGTCGCAAAGAACATGCTGCTGACGCGCGACCAGAACATTGAGCGCAAGGCGAAGGAAGCCATCGTCGCCCAGCGCATGGAGAAGGAGTTCACGAAGGAACAGATCCTCGAACTCTACCTGAATGAGATTTATCTGGGCGGCCAGTCTTATGGCGTCGCCTCTGCTGCGCTGAACTATTTCAATAAATCCCTGCCCGAGCTTGACCTCTCGGAGGCTGCCATCCTTGCCTCGCTGGCCAAGGCTCCGTCTGCCGTGAACCCCTACACGAATCCCGAACGCCTGCTTGAGCGCCGGAACTACGTGCTCGGACGGATGGTCGAGGATGGCTATATCACTCGTGAAGAAGCAACCGAGGCGCGGGCGCGCCCGCTGACGACCACGCGGCGCCTGCGCGGCCCCGAATATGCTGCGGCCACCTACTTCGTTCAGGAGCTGCGCCGGGAACTGATCAAGACCTATGGCGAAGAAACGCTCGAACAGGGTGGCCTCTCCATTCGCTCAACCATCGACACGCGCTTGCAGCTGGCGGCGCAGGAAGCCCTTCAGAATGGCCTTGTTGCCTATGACCGCCGTCATGGATGGCGCGGGCCTCTGAGCACGCTTCCGGTGGACGACACTGCCGCTTCTGCGCTCAAGGATGCGGACCTGCCAGGTGGCTACGGCACATGGGAAGCTGCGCTGGTTACAGCTGTCTCCGCCAATGGCGCTGATCTGCTTCTGGCAGACGGCGCAAGCATCCGCCTGCCCGCAGAAGAAGTGAAATGGGCCGCCACCTACAAGCCAGAAGATGGGAAACCCGGCCTTCAGGCAGGGCATGTCATCCTGGCCGAGTTCAAACGTCAGCCTTCCAAGGACGGCGCGACCGCCACACCAGACCCATCTGCCGCAACTGAAGGCGGCGATGCGGGCGAGGAAGCAGACGGCCCGCCAGAGCCGGTCATGGTGCCAGTGGGGAACGCCACCCTGCGTCAGGTGCCGGAAGTCGATGGCTCTCTGATCGCGCTTGATCCGCATACGGGCCGTATCCTCGCAATGCAGGGCGGCTATTCCTTCTTCAAGTCGAGCTTCAACCGCGTAACGCAGGCCAAGCGCCAGCCGGGATCGAGCTTCAAGCCCTTCGTCTACGCCGCCGCGCTCGAGAAAGGCTATACGCCAGCCAGCCGCCTGCTCGACGCGCCTTTCGTCTCGTTCGATGTCTCGACGCAGAAATACTGGGCGCCGAAAAACTACACGGCCGGCCAGTCCGGCGGCATGGTGACCATGCGTGTCGCGCTTGAGAAGTCGCTCAACATGGTGACTGCGCGCGTGGCCCAGGACATCGGCATGCAGTCTGTATCCGATCTTTCCGAACGCCTCGGAGTGTACAACAAACTGCCGCCATACGCGGCCATGTCGCTTGGCGCCGGTGACACCACGATGATCGACCTGACGCGCGGCTATGCAGCCTTCGTCAATGGCGGCCGCCTGGTAACCCCCACCCTGCTTGACCGCGTTCAGGACCGGTATGGACGCACCCTCTACAAGCACGATACCCGCGCCTGTGAAGGCTGCGATGCTGAGGACTGGAATGGCGGCGAACCGCCCGCCCTGCCCGACACGCGCCAGCAGGTGCTCGATCCCATCGTGGCCTATCAGGTCACACATATGCTGGAAGGTGTCGTTGAACGCGGCACCGCCCGCCGCGCCCTGCGCGTAGGCAAGCCGCTCGCCGGCAAGACGGGCACCACGGACGACTATCGCGACGCCATCTTCGTCGGTTTCTCGCCTGATCTTGTCGTCGGCATCCGCATCGGCTTTGACGACAACCGCTCGCTGGGCGAAGGCGAGGCGGGTGGTTCGGTCTCCGTACCGATTTTCACAGATTTCATGGAGAAGGCCCTGGAGAAGGAACCGGCAACCCCGTTCCGTATCCCGCCCGGCGTTCGCCTCGTGAAGATCGATGCACGCACCGGCGCGCTCGCCACACCCGGCACGGCCATCGTCATCGATGAAGCCTTCCGCCCCGGCACTGAGCCTGGCCTGACGGCGTTCAACAGCCTGGAAGATTGCCTCTCGATCTCTGGCTCCTGCGGGCCATCGCGCGATCCTTCGTCTGGTGTTGAGGAAGACACAGCTGACGCCGATCTTGGCGACGTTTTCTGACGCGACACTCGCAGCTTTGACCCCATGTCGCGGCCCGGTTATAGGGGCCGCAGGAACACCGCCCCTTTCCATTTTAGATTAAAAAAGGTTTATCATGTCCGCAGATATCCGTTCGCTGATCGAAAAGATCGAAAGCTCCGCCGCCTTGCTACGGAGGCGTCTTTGACTGGGATACAGCCACAAAACGCCTGGATGAACTGACCGCCCTTTCAGAACGCCCTGATTTCTGGGACGACCCGCAGGAAGCACAAGCCATGATGCGCGAGCGCCAGAAGCTCGCCGATGGCATCGCGCTGGTCCAGACCCTGGAAAAAGACGTCAACGACGCGCCAGAGTTTTTGGAACTCGCCGAGGGCGACGCCAGCATGCTCTCCGATCTTGAAGCCACGCTCCGCCGCGCCGCCGCGCGTGCTGCTGAAGCCGAACTGGCCGCGCTCCTTTCGGGCGAAGCAGACGGCAATGACTGCTACTTGCAGATCAATGCGGGCGAAGGCGGCACCGAGAGTCAGGACTGGGCCTCGATCCTGCGCCGCATGTATGTGCGCTGGGCCGAGAAGCGCGGCTATTCGGTTGAGATACTCGATGAGCGCGAAGGCGAGGAAGCGGGCATCAAGTCCGCCACCTTGCAGATCAAGGGCGAGAACGCCTATGGCTGGCTTAAATCCGAACAGGGGGTCCATCGTCTGGTACGCATCTCGCCGTTCGACTCCTCCGCCCGCCGGCACACTTCCTTCTCCTCTGTCGCCGTGTCGCCTGTCATTGATGACAAGATTGAAGTCGAGATCAACCCCTCAGACGTCCGTACAGATACGTATCGCGCGTCGGGCGCTGGTGGTCAGCACATCAACCGGACGGACTCTGCCGTTCGCCTCACACACATTCCGACCAATACGGTCGTCCAGTGTCAGGCCGGCCGCTCACAGCACCAGAACCGCGACGAAGCCTGGAATATGCTGCGCTCAAAACTCTACGAACTTGAATTGCAGAAACGAAAATCCGTTGCCGATGCTCAGTATGCCGACAAAAGCGCCATCGGCTTTGGCCACCAGATCCGCTCCTACGTTCTCCAGCCCTACCAGATGGTCAAGGATCTGCGCACAGAGGTCGAAACA
Organism: Hyphomonas sp.; assembly: GCA_046293975.1. Taxonomy (GTDB): domain Bacteria; phylum Pseudomonadota; class Alphaproteobacteria; order Caulobacterales; family Hyphomonadaceae; genus Hyphomonas. The sequence continues at coordinate 22,226 of JBKBIZ010000021.1, forward strand.
TCTGACACGTCGGGCGTGCTTGATGGAGACATTGATCGCTTCCTCTCCGCTGCGCTTGCCGCGTCGGTGAGCAAGGAACAGGAAGCATGACCAAGCCCGTGGCCCCCGCGTCTACGGAAAACGTCCCTCGTCAGGAGGGGCATCTTTCAGGATGGAACGAGGGCCGCGGTTTCGGTTTTCTCAAACCTGTCGGCGGCGGCCCCGATGCCTTCGCCCACATTCGTGCCTTTGCGAAGGAAGAGCGCCATATCGAGGAAGGCCATCTCTATTCCTATCATACAGAGACAGACAAGGCCGGGCGTCTGCGCGCAGCAGATATCCGGCCGATACGTCCTCCTCCCGTAAAACCAAGTTTGCTCGGCATCATCATCTCCCGCACGCCACGTATTATGGTTATCCCGGCTTTCCTGTTCATCGCCATCGCCGTCTCGATGACAACGCAGGTCTCCCCCGGCTGGCTGGCCGTCTATGGCCTTGCAAGCCTTGCCTGCTTCATTGGCTACGCGCTCGACAAGCGCGCCGCCACGCATAAGCAGTGGCGCGTTTCTGAAACCATACTCCTGATGGTCGGGCTCGTGGGCGGTTGGCCCGGTGCAATTCTTGCGCAGGAAATATTCCGCCACAAGACGAAGAAGCCAGCCTTCCGTACACTGTTCTGGATGAGCGTGGCCATCAACATGGCCGCTTTCGTTCAGATCGCCGCCTTCACCGGCGCCTGATCTTCCCGCCCGCAGACAGCGCCAACGCCTTTGAAAAGACGGTCGGCAGACCCGTTTCTCCGGCCGGGTCTACCCATACGCCCGCGCCAGCAGGATTTCTGGATACTTCGGCTCGCCAGACGGAGAGGCGCAGCGTGAAATGCGTAAACACATGACGCACTTCGCCGGCCTCCTGCCAGTCTGCGTGTGAGGGAGGAATAGCGGCGACCGCAGCGCCTTCCTGCCAGGGCGCCGATGGCAATGCCAGCATTCCGCCCAAGAGGCCCTCGGGCGGGCGCCGCACCAGCCACACCTTGCCCTTCTTCATATGAACCCAGGCGTGACCATAGCGCACAGGCTTGGCCACCTTTGCCGGCTTGACCGGATAACGGTCCGGCGACCCTTCTGCGCGCGCGAGGCAAAGTTCCGTCAGTGGGCAGATCATGCAGTTGGGAGAGGCCGGGGTACAGATGGTGGCGCCAAGATCCATCAGCGCTTCGGCAAAGTCGCCGGGACGCTCGGCGGGAACAAGCGCGGTAACCTCTGCCACAATGCGTTTCTTTTCTGCCGCCCAGTCGCCCTTCAGCGCCAGGAGGCGGGCAAACACCCGGTCCACATTCCCATCGACTGCCGCCTCGCACTCGTCAAAGGCAATCGCCGCAATCGCCCCGGCGGTATAGGGGCCGATGCCCGGCAATTCCCGCAGGCCCGCGGCTCTTTTCGGAAACCCGCCCCGCGCCGCCACGTCCCGCGCACATTTGAGCAGGTTGCGGGCGCGCGCATAATATCCCAGCCCCGCCCAGGCCCGCATCACCTCGTCATCGCTCGCCGCCGCGAGATCCTCCACCGCCGGCCAGCGCCGCGTGAAAGCTTCAAAGTATGGCGCCGCATGGGGCACGGTCGTCTGTTGCAACATGATTTCGGCGAGCCATACGCGATAGGGATCGCGCCGGACGCCAAGAGGGGTCCGCCAGGGCAGCACGCGCGCATGCCGGTCAAACCAGGCGAGCAATCTGGGAGCAAGTTCACGGAAATCTGATCGCCGGGTCATGCGTGTAACTATCCCTTGGGCACGAAGCCGGGCAATGTGGTCTCATGGTCCAGTTTACGAGCCTCGATCCCATTGCAGAAGCGCGCGCGCAGGTGAAGCTGCGTTATTCGCGCGCGCGGCCCGTCCGCGCGCCGATGAAGCCGCTGGGACTGATGGCAGAGCGCGTCGGCCGCAAGGCAGGCACAGCTAAACTGCCCCCGCTGAAGCAGATACAGATCAACTGGCGGCAGATTGTCGGCGAACAGATCTGGCGCTGGTGCCAGCCAGAGAAGATTAGCGCGTCCAAGGAAGGCCGCATCCTGACGCTGATGGTCCTTCCCCAGGCCGCGCCGATGATCCAGCACCAGTCCGAAATCATCCGCCAGCGCGTGTCGGTTGCCGCTGGCGGCGACATCACCTCCATCCGCATCGTCCAGGGCCAGGTTCGCCGCACCGGCCCCAGCGAATTCCGGCGCCGCTCGCGCACGCTCACCCCGGCGGAAAAGGCCGAAGTCGCCGCACATGCAGACCCTATCGACAATCCCCGCCTGCGCGCGGCAATTGTTGCCTTGGGCGAGGCTGTGCTATCCGCCACAGAGTAAACAGGATCGCCCGGATTGTTAACCGTTTGGCAACCGGCGCGACTCATTTCTAACAACGAGGCTTATGATCATGCTCACCCTTTCCCGGCGTTTCGCAGTAGTGGCATTGTCCGCACTGGCACTTGTTGCCTGTGGCGCGGCGGGCGACGGCTCATCTTCAGCTGGAAAGGGTGGCGGCGCCACAAACGCAGACGGCGAACTCGGTCATATCCTGGGCAGCGCAGATGCACCGCTTACGATCATCGAATATGCGTCCCCCACCTGCCCGGCATGCAAATACTTCCATGAAAATGTGAAGCCGGCGATCGAGGAAAAATTCATCTCCACCGGCAAGGTGAAGTTCATTTTCCGCGAATACCCGCTGAACGAAATTGATGTCGCCGCCTATGCGATGGCGCGCTGCGCCGGCGAGGAGAAATTCTTCGACGTGCTCGATGATCTCTTCGCGAACCAGGATGGCATTCGTTATGCCGCGCAGAACGGTGTCGTGAAGACCACCCTTGGCGCTATCGGCCAGCGTCACGGCATTGCCGACAAAGAAGCTTTCGACGCCTGCCTCGCAAACACTGAAATCCGCAAAGCCCTCGCGGACACCTACGCCACTGCTGAAAAGTGGGGTGTCGCAGGCACGCCAACCTTCATCATTGATGGCGAAAAACAGAACTTTCAGGGCGAATACACGACCGCCGAGGGCTTCGTGAAACAGATCGAGGCAAAGCTCGCCGCCAAGGGCGCCGAGTAAGCCATGAGGGCCCGGCATGCAGATAACTGAACTCCGCATCGCCGGCTTCAAGTCGTTCGTTGACCCTCAGACTGTACCGATCGAGCCGGGGCTGACAGGCATTGTCGGCCCCAATGGCTGCGGCAAGTCCAACCTGCTCGAAGCGCTGCGCTGGGCGATGGGCGCAAACTCCGCCAAGGCCATGCGCGGCGGCGAGATGGACGATCTCATCTTCTCCGGCTCCTCCACCCGCCCCTCGCGGGAGACGGCCGAAGTCACGCTTGTTCTCGACAACTCCAAACGTACTGCCCCGCCCGAATTCAACGGCGCCGACCTGCTGGAGATCGAGCGCAAGCTGAAACGCGGCGCCGGCTCCAGCTACCGCATCAATGGCCGCACCGTGCGCGGCAAGGACATCCAGCTTCTCTTCGCAGACGCCTCGACCGGCGCCAACTCCCCCGCCCTTGTCCGTCAGGGCCAGATCTCGGAGCTTATCGGCTCCAAGCCCCAGAACCGCCGCCGCATTCTCGAAGAAGCCGCCGGCATCGCAGGCCTCAACACCCGCCGCCATGAAGCCGAGCAGAAGCTCGACGCTGCCGAGGCCAACCTCCAGCGCCTCGCCGAAGTCTCTGCCGAGGTCGAGCGCCAACTCACCAGCCTCAAGCGCCAGGCCGCCAAGGCCCGCCGCTACCGCCGCCTGTCGGAAGAAATCCACGGCCTCGAAGCCCTTGTCGCCCATCTGCGCTGGGCCGAAGCACGCCAGGCCGCCGAAACCGCCCGCGCCCAGCTCGAAGTCAGCAAGCGTCAGGTCGAAGACCTCTCCCGCGAAGACGCCCTGCGCGAACGCGAACGGATTGAAGCCGGAGAAGGCCTCGCCCCGCTGCGCGAAGCCGAAATGGCCGCTGCCGGGCGCCTCTCCCAAACGCGCATCACGCTCGCCAAGCTCGAAACCGAGCGCCGCATCGCCGCCGAAGCGCTCGGCCGCCTCGAAGCCGAAGCCGCCCGCCTGGAAGAAGACTTCGAGCGCGAAACCGCCGGCCGCGCCGAAGCAGACGCCGCCCTCACCCATGCCCGCAACGAACTCGCCGCCCTGCCGGTCGAAGATGCAGACACCAACAAGGTGCTTGAAGCTGAAGCCCAGCAGGCGCTTGCCGCTGCCCGCGCGCGTCTCTCGGCAGCCGAATCAGCGGCCGATGAGGCGCAGGCCCATCTCTCCGAAGTCCGCGCCCGCCGCCGTGCCGCAGCAGACACCGCCGCCCAGCAGGCTCGCCGCAAGACCCAGCTCACCGCTGAAGTCGATCGCCTGCGCAATGAGATGACCGGCCTCGAAGACGCCGCCATCCACGTCCTGCGCGTCCGCCAGGCCAAGAACACCGAAGCCGAAGCTGAAGCCGCCCTCAACGACGCCGAACGCACCGTCGAACTCGCCGAAGCCGAAATCCTCCGCGCCCGCGACGCCGAAGCCGCCGCCCAGCCGCCGCAGGAACAGGTCAGCCACAATGTCCGCGCCCTCGAAGCGGAGATCGCCGGCCTCGAAAAACTCCTCCACCGCGCAGACGCCGCCACCAGCGCCCCGCCGGTCGTTGAGCGCATCCGCACCCGCGATGGCTACGAGAAAGCCGTCGCCGCCGCCCTGGGTGACGATATCTCCGCCTCTACCGATAAAGCCGCCGCGCTCTATTGGGGCGGCGCCAGCGTCGCCTCTCTCAGCCTCCCCGGCGGTGCAGACGCCCTCTCTGGCTATGTCGACGCCCCCGGCGAGCTTGCTGCGCGCCTTGCCCAATGCGGCCTCGTCAGCGCGGCCGATGGTCCCCGCCTCATGGGCCAGCTCCAGCCCGGCCAGCGCCTCGTCTCCCGCGAGGGTCACCTCTGGCGCTGGGATGGCTTCACACGCACCCCTCAGGCCCCCGTCAGCGCCGCCGCGCGCCTGGAGCAGCAGGCCCGCCTCGAAACCGCGCGCGCCGATCTTGCCCCCCTGCAGGCTGACCTCATCGCCCGCACGCAGGCGCTCGACGCCGCCCGCAAATCCCGCCAGCAGGCCGAAGACGCCGTGCGCCATGTCCGCCAGCTGATCGGCCCGGCCCAGAAAGCGCTGAGCGATGCCCGCGCTTTCGCCGCCGAAGAAATCCAGGCCGCCGAACGCGCGAGCCTGCGCCGCGATACCGGCAACGACGCCCTCACCCGCGCCGAAAACGAACTCGCTGCCATCGCCGAGGCCATGTCCTTCGCCACTCCGCTGGCGGCCAATGAAGAGGCAAGCCTCGAAGCCGCCCTCAGCGCCGCCCGCAATGAGCTGACCGCCGCCCGCGCCGCCGAAACCGAATCGCGCGGCCACCTGACTGACCTCACCCGTGGCCGCGAACAGGCCGCCGCCCGCCGCGGCGCCCTCGAACGCGATATAAACAACTGGACCGCCCGCCTCGCCGCCGCCGATGAGCGCCTCTCGCGCCTCTCCGAGCGCCGCGCAGACGTCGCCGCCACCGCCCTCAACGCCCGCCAGCGCCCGCAAGCCCTCAACGAGGAGATCGACGGCCTCTCGCGCGAACTCGACGCCTTTGAAGGTGAGCGCAAGGCCGCGGCCGACGCCCTCGCCGTCAAGGAAGCCGCCATCCGCGAGGCGGACGCTGCCGCCCGCCGCGCCTCTGCGGCCGCCTCCCAGGCGCGCGAAGCCCTCGCCGGCTGGAAGGTGAAGCTCGAAACCTCCGAAGCCCGGCTCACCGAGGTCGTGGAAGTCGCCCGCAACCATTTCCAGCGCACACCCGAAGGCCTGCTGACCATCGCCGAGGGCAATCTCGACGCGGAAACGCTGGGCGCCTTCACCCCCCGTGAGGCCGAATCGCGCCTCGACACCCTCCGCCGCGAGCGGGACCAACTCGGCGGCGTCAACATGAACGCCGAAGAAGAAGCCGAAGAACTCGAATCGCGCCTCGGCATCCAGATCGCTGAGCGCGACGACCTGACCGGCGCCATCGCCAAGCTGCGCCAGGGTGTCGAAGCGCTCAACGCCGAGGGCCGCGAGCGCCTCATCAAGGCGTTCGAAGCCGTCAACGAGCACTTCAAGGCGCTATTCACCGCCCTCTTCGGCGGCGGGCAGGCTGAGCTGCGCCTCATTGACGCCGATGATCCGCTCAACGCCGGCCTCGAAATCTACGCTCAGCCGCCCGGCAAGAAGCTTGGCACGCTGAACCTCATGTCCGGCGGCGAGCAGGCTCTGACAGCCTCTGCGCTGATCTTTGCCGTCTTCCTCTCCCGTCCCGCCCCCATCTGCGTGCTGGACGAGGTGGACGCGCCCTTGGATGACGCAAACGTCGACCGTTTCTGCAACATGCTTAACGAAATGCGCCAGCGCACGGACACCCGTTTTGTCATCATCACACACAATCCGGTGACGATGAGCCGGATGGACCGTCTCTTCGGCGTAACCATGCGGGAAAAGGGTGTCTCGAAGCTGGTATCGGTGGACCTTGCCGGAGCAGAGGAGCTCGTTGCGGCGGAGTAGCGCACCATGTACGCTATTTTTTCAAATAAAATCAAAGCTATATCTTTTGCCATTCCCCGTTGACTTGGCAGGGGGGCGCCCATAGTTTGCGCCGCAATCCGGGGGGCTACCCATCGGTGCGGATTCGCGTGCACGGAGCGCTAAAGCCCATGTCGAGCGAGCAACCAGAAGATCTGAGCGATCGTATCGCAAAGGCGCTGGAAGAACGTGAGGCTAAGGCTGCTTCCAGGCGGCGAAAACAGGCATCTGATGATGTAAGCGTCTCGGCCGGAGCGTATGCGCTGCGTTTCGGGATCGAATTTGTCGCGAGTGTCTTTGTCGGGGGCTTTTTGGGCTTCTGGATCGACAAGTTCGCCGGCACCCATCCCTGGGGTCTCCTGGTGATGGGCATGTTTGGTCTCGCAGCGGGCATACGCGCAATCATCCGGGCCTATCATGAGCTCAATGCTCGGGCTCAAAAGATTTCACCGGGGCCGGCAAAGGCCCCCGACGACGGAACGAATGACGCATGAACCAGATGCCGGCCATCGCGCTTGACCCGATCCACCAGTTCGAAGTCACCAAATGGCTCGATCTGCGTCTGGGAAATATCGACATCTCGTTCACGAACGCTTCGGGCTTCATGCTCCTGGGCGTCGTGCTGGTCATTGCCTTCTTCAGCATAGCGACCCGCAAGGGAGAGCTTGTCCCCTCGCGCCTGCAATCGGTCGCCGAGATGGGCTATGGCTTCATCGCCGATATGGTGCGCAGCGCCGCCGGTGAGGAAGGCCTGAAATTCTTCCCCTTCGTCTTCACGCTGTTCTTCTTCATCCTGTTCGCAAACCTGATCGGCATGGTGCCGTATGCGTTCACCACCACAAGCCACATCATCGTCACCGGCGCCCTCGCCCTGTTCGTGATCCTGATGGTCATCGTGGTTGGCCTGATGAAGAATGGCCTCGGCTTCTTCAAGCTCTTTGCCCCCTCGGGCGCCCCGCTGCCGATCTACATCATCCTGACGCCGATCGAGATCATCTCCTTCCTGGCGCGCCCCCTGACCCTTGGCCTGCGTCTCTTCGCAAACATGCTGGCCGGCCACATCATGCTGAAACTGTTCGCTGGTTTCACCGTCATGCTGATCGGCGCCGGCGCCATCTACGTTCCGGTTGCGCTTCTGGCTTTTGCTATGGGCGTTGCGCTCAATGCGCTGGAGTTCCTCGTCGCGGGCCTTCAGGCCTATGTCTTCGCCATTCTTACATGCGTCTATCTCAATGACGCGCTTCACGCGGACGCCCACTAGGGGCCCCGCGCGAGTGCGTCACGATACCCCGCATCAAACTGCTTGACGGCGCCCAACGAACACGCTTCACGGGCGTCAAACTACCCTAAACCCTTTTCCCTCAAAGGAGATACCTGATGGAAGGTAACATCACAGACGGCCTGAAGTATGTCGGCGCTGGCCTGGCTACGCTCGGCATGATCGGTTCGGCACTTGGCGTGGGCAACATCTTCGCCAGCTTCCTCGACGCCGCCATGCGCAACCCGTCGGCTGCCCCGCAGCAGACCGGCAACCTCTTCATCGGTATGGCGCTCGCAGAAGCTCTGGGTATCTTCTCGGTGCTGATCGCCATTCTGATCCTGTTCGTCGCCTAATCATCCGCCCGCTTCGGCTGGTACTGACCGCGACGGAGATACGCCATGATACTCGCTTTCCTTGCTGAGACTGCCATTCCAGGCGCCGAAGCGGCTTTCCCGCCCTTCGAAACCTGGCACATGCCGTCCCAGCTGTTCTGGCTGGCGGTGCTGTTCACGGCGCTTTATCTCGCCTTGTCCCGGTTCATCCTGCCGAAGATGTCGGACACGATCGAAAAGCGCGCCAACCGCGTCGCTTCAGATCTCGACGAAGCAGCGCGCCTGAACAATCAGGCGATCGAAGCCCAGAAAGCCCTGGAGCTGCGCCTGGCGCAGGCCCGTGGCAAGGCACGCGATACGGCTGAAAAGGCCCGTGAAAAGACTGAAGCGGAACTCGCTACGGAAACTGCACGGGTCGACGCCGATCTGGCCAAGAAACTCGAAACCGCTGACGCTCGCATCTCCAAGCTGCGCGCCGATGCGATGGCCAATGTCGAGCAGATTGCTGTGGATACAGCTGACGCCATGATCGCCCGTTTTGGCGTCAAGGCTTCCCCGGCAGACCTCAAGAAGGCCGTTTCGACGGCTCTGGAACAGGCATGATGAAGAAGACCACGTCTCTCCTGATCGCCGCTCTGGCGGCGGCTCCGCTGGCCCACGCAGCTGAAGGCGGCTTCGTCGGCGGCCTGATGTATGCCGCAAAAGACCCGGTAACCTTCGTTGCCTTCCTGAGCATGGTCGCCTTCCTCCTGATCGCGGCCCGCATGGGCGCCTTCAAGACGATCCTCGGCGGTCTCGACACCCGCGCGGCCAACATCCGCACGGAACTCGAGCAAGCCGCCAGCCTGCGCGAGCAGGCCGCAGAAGCCCTGGCCCTGGCTGAGCGCCGCGCTCAGGACGCGGACAAGGAAGCTGAAGCCATCATCGACCAGGCCAAGCGCGACGCCAAGGCGATGCTCGAAGAGGCCCGCCGTGACCTCGCTGAGAAGATCTCCCGCCGCGAAGCCCAGGCTGCTGCCCGCATCTCACGCGCCGAAACTGAGGCAACCAGCGAAGTCCGCCGCGCCGCCGCTGACGCCGCCACCGCAGCTGCCCGCCGCATCCTTTCCGAACAGACCTCAGTGGATCAGTTCGAGGCTGCTGCCCGTGACATCGAGCGCGCTCTGAGCTGATCAACGCAGCCCTCTTCCCGCCAACAAGAAAGCCGCCCCTTGGGGCGGCTTTTTTTGTCCTGGAATGTCCCGATTTGTCCAAAACTGTCTCAAACTGTCCTGATTTGTCCCGGATTGGCCGCCCGGTGACCGGGCGTGGTGTCATTCAGGCGTGTCTGGGGTGTCTTCTGGCGCGCTTGTGTCGTCGATGATCTGGGGCTGCGTGTCATCAATGATCGGTCCGGTCTCCAGCACCGAGAGAAGCGATCTGGGCACCGTACCCGCCGGGCATGTCACTGTCGCCACACGCGCATTGGCGATGGCATGAGACGACGCCGCCAGCTTGGGAGACGCATCAGAGCGGAATATCCAGGCCAGCACCAACATACCCACAATCGCAACAGAGACCGCGGCAATGGCGCCCCAGCCGGCCCCCAGTTCGGTCAGCGGGTTAGGCTGTGCCGTCGGCACAGGTATGGCCATAGACTGAGGTGCAGGGCTCTTGGTGCCATTGGTCTTGAGGGAAGCGGCTGCCAATGCTGCCGCGCCAATCGCTTCCCGTGCAGGTGCCGGCTTAATACCCAGATCTTTCTCACGTTTTTTCCGGGCATCATCCGCTATAGGGTCGCTGGGGTGCGCGGCGATCCAGTCCGCCCGCTTGTCGTCATCCTTGGAACCAAAATTCAGCCAGGCCCGCAGGTCCGAGCGGCCATCGCGGCGGCCAAGCTCTTCAATCAGCTGGACAAATCCCTCTGGCGTCTTGCGTGACGTCATCCCCTCGATAGAGAACCGCTTCTCCTGCCGGAAGGGCTCATAGGGGATCGTCTTGTCGATCGCCGCCTGAATAAGTGTGCCGGGACGGGAATTGCCAACCGAAGCTGCCGCCCTCACCCAGTCACTTTTCACTGCATTTTCAAGAGCCCTTTTTCCTTTGTTAAAATACGAATATTTACTTATAGGATTCATTGCATGTTTTGCCAAAAAGAAATTTCCAACTGCAAAA
>JBKBIZ010000021.1:32550-38527 GCA_046293975.1 Hyphomonas sp.
GCTTGGCAATGTCCCGGTCTGCTACAGCAGAAACCAGAAAGACATCATAACTCATCGCACTCTACCTCGCCTACGGCCTGTTCCTAAAGGATACTACACAACGCCTGAACGCCAGTCCCGCTGCATCCTAGCGATTTTTGTGCCTGTTTTTCAGCCCCGAAAGCGGCTAAGGCGCCCTTTCAGGAATTTTAGAGGTATTCGCCCCATGGGCTTCAAATGCGGTATCGTTGGCCTGCCGAATGTCGGCAAGTCCACCCTTTTCAATGCTCTGACACAGACAGCGGCCGCCCAGGCGGCCAATTACCCGTTCTGTACGATTGAGCCGAACGTCGGAGAAGTCGCCGTTCCAGAGCCCCGGCTGAACAAGCTCGCCGCCGTCGGCGGGTCAAAGGAAATCATTCCCGCGCGTATGAACTTTGTCGACATTGCCGGCCTGGTGGAAGGCGCCAGCCAGGGCGAGGGCCTCGGCAACAAGTTCCTGGCCAACATCCGCGAGACGGACGCTGTGATCTACGTCCTGCGCTGTTTCGAGAATGACGACATTACCCATGTCCGCGGCATGGTTGACCCGATCGCTGACTTCGAAATCGTCGAGACCGAGCTGATGCTGGCCGATCTCGATAGCCTTGAGAAGCGCAAGGCCAACATCGTCAAACGCGCCACCACTGGCGACAAGGAAGCCAAGGCGCAGGTCGCCCTGATGGACCTTGCGCTGACTGAGCTGCGCGAAGGCCGCCCTGCCCGCTATGCGAAGGTTCCGGCAGACGATGTCAAAGCCTGGAACATGCTCCAGCTGCTGACTTCCAAACCGATCCTCTTCGTGGCGAATGTGGACGAAGCCAGCGCCGCCACCGGCAATGCCTTCTCCAATCAGGTCGAGGAGCGCGCCAAGAAGGAAGGCGCCATCGCAGTCGTCATCTCGGCGCAGATCGAGTCGGAGCTCGCCATGCTGGACGAGGCAGAAGGCAGGGAATTCCTCGAAACCCTTGGCCTAGAAGAAGCTGGCCTCACCCGCCTCATCCATGCGGGCTATGAGCTGCTGGGCTTGCAGACCTATTTCACCGTCGGCCCGAAAGAAAGCCGCGCCTGGACCATCCGCAAGGGCTGGACAGCCCCCAAGGCGGCCGGTGTGATCCATGGTGACTTCGAAAAGGGCTTCATCCGCGCTGAGACCATTGCGTTCGAAGACTATATCGCCTGCGGGGGCGAAGTTGGCGCCAAGGAAGCAGGCAAGATGCGCTCCGAAGGCAAGGAATACATAGTGCAGGACGGCGACGTGATGCTGTTCCGCTTCAATGTGTGAGGTTGAATTCACCCTCAAAAGAAAAGGCCGGACCTCGCAAGGTCCGGCCTTTTTTTTCGCTGAAAGGCAGAGCCCGTTAGGGGATCGCCTCAAATCCAGGCGTGTCTTCCACCGGCCTGCGATTGATATCCACGCCAAGCATGAGGACAATCGCGGCCGCAAAATAGATTGACGAGTACGTGCCGATGATGATGCCCCAGATCATCGCGATGCTCATCCCCTGAAGCACCGGACCGCCGAAAATCACAACCGCCAGGATCGCGATCAGGGTGGTGCCCCCCGTCAGGAGGGTGCGCGACAAGGTCTGATTGGTTGCGATATCGATGACTTCTGTCGCTGGCATCTGTTTATACTTCCGGCGAATTTCGCGGATCCTGTCGAACACGACGACCGAGTCGTTGACAGAATAGCCAATGATCGTCAGCAGAGCCGCAATCGTCGTCAGGTCGAACTGTAGCTGTAGCAAAGCGAACAGGCCGATCGTGCCGATCGCGTCGTGTATAAGTGCGGCGATGCCGCCAACAGCGTAGGCCCAAGTGTACCGGAAGGCGATGTAGAGGAACATCAGGATCGTCGCTACGCCGAGGGCAATAAGGCCTTCGCGGAAGAGTTCCCCGGAGACTTTGGGGCCAACCGAGTCGTTGCGAAGAATCTCGACGTCAGAGAGGTTGAACTCCTGCTTCAGAGCATTGACGACGAAAGTGTTTGACGCAGCAGAGGCACGGTCCTGCTTTTCTTCATCTGTAAGCGCCGCGAATTCCGGCCCCAGGAGCGAGGCATCCACATCGCCAAAACGTATGACCACGAGTTGCGCGCCGTTAGCGTCCGTCGCCGAGTTGACAGTAAGCCCCCCGGGAATGCGGCTGCGAACATCCGCTACGGTGACCGTATCTGTCTGCCTCAGCTCGATGACTGAACCGCCCGCAAAATCGACACCGAGATTGAGCCCTCTGGTCATCACCAGGTAGATGGATGCAATCATCATCAAGACAGACAGCACCACGCCGACATAGCGATAGCGCATGAAGGGGATTTTGGTTTCCACAGGCCAGTATTTGATCAACATGTATCTGTCCTCAAACTGCCTTAACCGCGAGACGCTGGGTCTTGAAAGTCTTGATCCAGAAGACCGTGAGCATCCGCGTGAACACGAACGCCGTGAACACCGAAGTGACGATCCCCAGCGCGAGCGTAACGGCGAAACCTTTCACCGGGCCTGAGCCCAGCGTGTAGAGGATGATCGCCGCAAAGAGCGTAGTGATGTTCGCATCAAGAATTGTGATCAGTGCACGCTCATACCCAGACTGAACCGCTGTCCAGATCGACCGGCCATTTTGCTGTTCTTCCCGTATCCGCTCGAATACCAGGACGTTGGCATCCACCGCCATACCAATGGTCAGGATGATACCGGCGATACCTGGCAGGGTCAGCGTTGCGCCCAGCAGGGACAGGGCCGCGAAAATCAACACCACGTTCGCAATCAGCGAGAAGACCGCGAAAATACCCTGAAGACCATAAGCAAGGATCATGAAGAAGGCGACGAGCGACAGACCGACAACGGCCGCGCGCAATCCGGACTCGATGGAATCTTCCCCGAGCGTGGACGAGACCACACGCTGATCCAGAAACTGCACCTTCGCGGGCATCTCCCCGGCTGCGATAATCGCGGCAAGGTCTTGAGCTTCCTCAATCGTGAACGATCCCGTGATGCGGACGTTGCCGCCGGGTATCGGTTCGTTGATCCGCGGCGCGGACATGATCACGTCGTCCAGAACAATGGCAAACAGCTTGCCGGAATTGTTGCGCGTGGTCTCATAGAACTTGCGCGCGCCATTCGCATTGAGGCGGAAGTTGATTTGCGGCCGGTTGGCTTCATCATTGCCCTGGCTGGCCGTGGCAATGTCGGCGCCAACAACCTCAGGAATCTCACGCACCAGAAGCGGGCCGGTTTCCGGGCCTTCGAGCAGACGGAAGCCCGGCTTCACAATCCCCGCTTGCGCCGAAGCGATCTCTGCCGGGCTCGTTTCAACAAGGTTGAAGGTCATCCGGCCGTCACGGCTCAGCAGGTCTTTGAGGCGCTGGGGGTCAGGCTCGCCAGGAGCTTCCAGGACAACACGGTTTGTGCCCGAGGGGGTCAGCGAAATCTCGGCCACGCCATCGGGGTCAACGCGGCGGCGAATGATGGTCATGGTTTTTGCCAGCGCGTCTGACATCATGGCAGACTCAGACGCTGAAGAGACAGATACCAGTATGGCATCCTGCCCCGCACGCGCAATTTCAAAGGTTTTGCCGCCGGTAAGTCCCCCTTCGACAGGGCTGTTGATGCGGTCGAGCCGGCGAATGGCGTCTTCAACGGGATAGTTTCCGTCAGCATCCGGGCGGCTGATCTTGATCAGCATCGTGCGCCCACGCAGTTCAGGCTGGAAAAAGATCGGGTCGCGGTCTGCCGTGCGGGCGAAAGCTGAACGCACATCACGCGCAAACACTTCGAGGCGGCTGCTGATCACCTCTGCCGGAGGGATTTCCATCTCCAGGTAAACGCCGCCCCGCAGGTCGAGACCAAGATTAACGGACTGCTTGGGCATGAAGCCCGGCGCATTCGACATATTCACGACATTTGGAAGCGCCATAACGACGCCCCAGAGGAGCACCACAGCGACGAGAAGGACTTTCCACGGCGGGAATTGAAGCATGGCGCTTTTCCTATGGATTCAGGCGAAAGCCAGAAGATCAGTCGTTCGCAGGAACAGGCTCGGCCTTGTTGCGAACTTCGATCACCATCGACTTGATGACGCGAACGCGAACGTTTTCAGCGAGATCCACGGAAACTTCTGTATCGCTGACCTTGTTCACCTTGCCGATCAGGCCGCCGGTCGTGACGATCGTATCGCCGCGCTTGATACCAGCAACCATTGCGGTGTGCTTCTTGGCGCGCTGTTGCTGCGGGCGGATCAGAAGGAAGTAGAAGATCAGGATGAGCGGCAGGAACATCACCAGCTGCATCATCAGGCCGCCGCCAGGCGAGGCCGGCGCAGCTTGTGCGGCGGCGGGCAGAGCCATCGCAGCAGAGATCAGAGCAAGTGTCAGAAAACGGGCGGACATATCGGCATTCTCCAGAATATTCTGCGGCGGTAACAGGGAACTTCAGGCGTATAGCGGCGCTGCCCCGCCTTGGCAAACTACCCCTGCATGCGATTCCCCCGCCATTCAAAGCACTTGCGCGCGTCCCTCTACAAGCGGGGGCACCCACTGGAACAGGGGGCGCCGGCCGAGTTCGCCGCCCGAGGCATTCAGGCGCAGCAGATTCGCCTGTCCGGCGTGCTCATTGATCGGCGCGACCAGTACGCCACCTCTGGCAAGCTGCGAGGTCAGCCCCGCGGGCACCGCCAGAACGGCGCCGGCCAGTACGATGGCATCAAACGGCCCCCGCTCGGCCCAGCCATTGAGGCCATCGGCGTGGGACAGCGACACGTTGGAAATGCCGAGCCGCGTAAGCCGCGCCCGGCCCTCTTCGGTCAGGCGCCGGAAGCGCTCGACGGCGCAGACATGCGCGGCGAGCTGCGAAAGCAGCGCGGCCATGTATCCCGAGCCAAAGCCGATCAGCAGCACGCGCCCCTCCCGGCCGCGCTTCAGCCCCATCGCCTGGATCAGGTGCCCCGTCGCCGAGGGGCGCAGCATCACCTGCCCGCAAGGGATCGGCAGCAGGGCGTCCTCAAAGGCGAGCGCTTCCAGCCCGGGATCATCTACAAACGCCGCCCGGCCGATTGTCTCCATCGCCGCCAGCACACTGGGATCAGTCACCCCCTCCTGCCTCAGAGAGAGCAGCAGCCGCGCGGCGCGGAAGGGATCAGCGATCAGCTCTGCCATGACTCCCGAAGCGTTTTCAAAAACGGCTCATGCGTCAAGTCTACATGCAGCGGCGAGATCGAGACATAACCATCATAGATCGCGCGGATGTCGGTGCCTTCGTCCGGCTTTGAGAGTTTCCCGTGATAGCCGATCCAGTAATAGTCATTGCCGCGCAGGTCTTCGCGGCGGTCGGTGTGGATGATGGCCTCGTCGCGGAAGCCCTGCCGCGTGATCTGGATGCCGCGCACATCGCCGGGCTCCACATCCGGGAAGTTCACATTCATCACCACATCATTCGGCCAGCCCATCTCCAGCATCGGCCGGATCGCCTTGGCGCCCCAGGCTTTCGCCGTGTCCCAGGAGAGCGAGCCGCGCTCGCGGAAGTTCTGCGCCTGGCTGAGCGCAATCGACGGCACGCCCAGCTGCATGCCGAACATGGCCGCCGCGATGGTGCCCGAAAAGCTCGTATCCTCGGCGATGTTCTGGCCGCGATTGACACCCGACAGCACAAGGTCTGGCATATCGGGCATCAGGTCGCGCGTGGCCAGAAGCACCGCGTCTGACGGCGTGCCCGAAACGGCCCAGGCCTTCGCCCCAACCTTCCTCACGCGGACAGGCTGGGTCAGCGAAATCGCCCGGCCCTTGCCGGACTGCTCCTCTTCGGGCGCGGCAATCCAGATGTCGTCGGAGAGTTCCTTGGCGATGTCTTCGAGCACGGAAAGACCGGGCGCGTTGATGCCATCATCATTGGTCAGGAGTATACGCATGATTCAATATTCTCCACCCCGAACATTGTCAGAACCCCTCTCCCCTCGGGGAGAGGGG
>JBKBIZ010000220.1:0-702 GCA_046293975.1 Hyphomonas sp.
GGAGCATCGCGATGATCGACACGGTGCGCTCCGGAACGCCGTTCGCGCCCGCCAATGCCGAGCGGTTGCGGCAGGTCGCGTGGGCGATGCTGGCGTTGCAGATCGTCGACCTTGGCTATGGCTGGTTCGCGACGCAGCTGAGCGAAGCGACGGGCGAGTTCATGGCGTGGCAGTTTTCGGTCACCGGCTGGCTCGCGGTGCTGTTGCTGTTCGTGCTGGCGCGGGTGTTCCAGCAGGGCGCGGCGATGCAGGACGAGATCGAGGGGACGGTCTGATGGCGGTCCGCGTGACGCTGGACGATGTGCTGCATGCGCGGCGCATGACCCTGACCGAACTGGCCGAGCGGGTCGACATCACGCTAGCCAACCTGTCGATCCTGAAGACCGGCAAGGCCAAGGCGATCCGTTTTTCGACGCTGGAGGCGATCTGCCGCGCGCTGGAGTGCCAGCCGGGCGACATCCTGACTTATGACGAAGGGGAATGACGATGGGACGCGATCTGATTGAAGTGTTCGTGCGATCGGGCCGCTATGCCCTGCTCTGCCCGCTGTTGTTCCTGGTGCCGGTCGCGATCGAGATGCTGCAGCATGCGGTGGAGATCCGCGCGGGCATGTATGTCGATATCGCGGGCCTCAAGGCGGCGGAGGGCGACATGCTGCGGCTGGCGATCGGACATGTGAAGGTCATCGCGCTGTTCCTGACC
>JBKBIZ010000221.1:0-697 GCA_046293975.1 Hyphomonas sp.
TCGCTCACCAGACCCCGATTCTGCAGGTCGATCAGATGCGCCAGCACCGAGCGCCCGGCTGCGCCGGTCAGGCGCGGGTCGAGGCCGACATACATTCGATCGACCATGTCGGGGATCGCGCCGACCTGCTGGCCGAGCAGGCGCAATATCTGGCCCTCGCGCTGCTTGCGATGGCCCATCATCCCGCGCGCGAGGCGCTGTGGCGTGCTCACTTCCGGGCCATGGGCGGGGTAATAGACGCGGTCATCGCGCGCGAGCAGCTTGTCGAGGCTGGCCATGTACGCGCCCATGTCGCCGTCCGGCGGCGCGACGACGCTGGTGGACCAGCCCATGATATGGTCGCCGGTGAACAGCGCGCCACTCTCGAGCAGGGCGAAGCAGAGATGGTTGGACGTGTGGCCGGGGGTTGCGACGGCTTCGAGCGTCCAGCCATCCCCGGCGATGCTCTCGCCATCGGACAGCACGCGGTCGGGCGCATAGTCGCGGTCGAATGCGGCATCCGAACGTGGGCCGTCATCGTCGAGCGCGAGCGCGGCGCAGCCGATGATCGGCGCGCCGGTTGCGACGGCGAGCGGGCGGCTGGCCGGGCTGTGGTCGCGATGGGTGTGGGTACAGACGATCGCGCGCACTGGCCGACCGGCGATCGCCGCGACCAGCGCATCGAGATGCTCGGGCAGGTCGGGGCCGGGGTCGATCA
>JBKBIZ010000222.1:0-696 GCA_046293975.1 Hyphomonas sp.
TCGGGTCTCGACGGCCTTGATCAGCTCATAGCCGTGGCTGGGTTTTTCGGCGATCAGCGACAACAGCACCCAACGCAGCGTGCCGTGGTCGAACAGCCGCCCGCCGCCGCGTCGTCCGTGTTTGTGGCCGTGACCGCGTCCCTCGCCGCCTTCCCAGCCGGGACCGAAGTCGGCGCCGCGTCCGCCGCGCATAGCCCGCCCGAAGGCGAAGCTGCCGTGACGCCCGTGTTTTTCGCCGCATCCGTCGCGGCGTCCTTGAAAGATTCCCTTGGACCTCATGATCGATTCCTTTTCGATATATCTATTCACGAGCGATTAGATATATCTGAATAACGAAATGCGCTAGGGTCCGGACTCATTTGGCCCAGTAGCAGACGGTGGCTGCGATGAGGACGCCGGAGAGGTAGTTGGCGGCGAGCTTGTCGTAGCGGGTAGCGATACGGCGGAAGTCCTTGAGCCGGGCCCAGAGGCGCTCGACGGTGTTGCGCTGGCGGTAGGCGACGACGTCGTAGGGGATGGGCCGCTTTCGGGACGTGGTGGTCGGGATGACGGCCTCGGCGCGGCGCTCGGCCAGCCGCTTGCGCAGATGGTCGGCGTCGTAGCCGCGATCCGCCAGCAACCGCTTGAACGGGCCGGCGTCCTCGATCAGGGCGTGGGCCATGGTGATGTCGTTGGTGTTGCCGGCGCTGAGCAGCA
>JBKBIZ010000223.1:0-694 GCA_046293975.1 Hyphomonas sp.
GCTGTGGGGCCAAATCCGGGGCCGCTGCCTCGACGGAATTCGCTTTCGCCGCCAGCACCCCATCGGCCCCTACATCCTGGACTTCTATTGCGAGGACGCCCGGCTGGCGGTCGAGGTCGATGGTGAAACCCACGCCCAGCCCGACGCCGTCGAACACGACGGACGCCGGACCGAATGGTTGAATGCGCGCGGGATCACGGTCGTTCGGGTCGCGGCGCGGGATGTGCTGAGCGAGATGGCGGCGGTGGTGGATCATATTTACCGACAGGTGCGCGATCGGCCCCCTCCACCGCTTCGCGGTCCCCCTCCCCCGACGGGGGAGGATTAAGAGGCGCCATCCATCCTATTTCGCGAAAACTTCTTTCTCGATTTCAACGCCTTCACACCGATCAGCGTCAATCGACCGGCCACCCGTCAGAACCGTCGCATGATGGCCGGTTTTCCGACAACGCCGGCCCCTTGCCGATTTCAACCCTGCCCGACGCCCCTCACCCCCGAGATTAGACGAATTAGACTCATTTTTTCGCCCCACCGTCTGAACTCCCCGCGATTGCCTTCCCCCGCGACAGCCCGCTAAGCGTAGCGAAAGAAAACTCCAGGAGACGCCCGTGGCCATTCCCGCTTCGCTGCAAAAAGGTCTGATCCTGCCGATCATTTCGGCGCCCATGTTCCTGGTCTCCGGGCCGGACCTGGT
>JBKBIZ010000224.1:0-694 GCA_046293975.1 Hyphomonas sp.
CGCGCGGCCGATGCGGCCTCTGGGACTTCGACGTCAGCAATCGCCGGCTGTTCTGGTCCGGCTCGATGTACGAGATGCTCGGCCTGCCGCCGGCGGGCAGTGTGCTGTCGTTTGCCGATGCCGCCCGGATGATGCACCCCACCGACGGCAATCTCTACGCCTTGGCCCGCGCCATCAACGACGGCCTCTATTCGCGCCGCGCGGCGGTCGAGAGCGGCAGCGTCTCGATGGACGTCCAGGCCCCGTCCAACTTCGAACGCCTGGTCTATGAGGCGACCGGCCGCGACGGCGAGCGCACCCGCGCCGTGTTCGAAACCTTCGCCCGCGACGGCGCCGTCGCCTTCGATCCGGACCTGCTGGCCGCCCTGCGCGCCGCCGTCTCGGCCGTCTCCGTCGACGAGACCGAAACCCGCGCCGAGATCGCCCACGCCCAGGAAACCTGGGGCCGCGTCGTCTGCCCCCATACGGCTGTGGCCCTGGCCGCCGCCCGTCGCCAGGACCGCTCCAAAGGCCCCGTCGTCGCCCTGTCCACCGCCCACCCGTCCAAGTTCGGCGCCTTCGTCTCCGACGTCCTCGGCTTCGAACCGGAACCCGCAAACGTCATCGCCGCCCTGGGCGACAAGCCGGAAAGAATGACAGTGGTCGATGCCGATCTGGCCGCAGTGCTGGACCTCTTGAAGCGCTGAGGCCTAGC
>JBKBIZ010000225.1:0-694 GCA_046293975.1 Hyphomonas sp.
CGACGTATCGCTCCCAATTGATATTGGGTTTGTTCGATGTGAAAGGGCAGGCCGAATTGAAGCAGGTCTTAAAGTCGATATCTCCGTTCTCCCAGAAAGTGACCCGAGACTTTTGGTGCACATCTAAGTCGTAGACTTATTTTTTGATCTTCGGAGGAACCTTAGAACCCCTCGCCCCCGGAACGGGGGAGAGGGGCAGGGGTGAGGGGGCGCGACGCCGAAGTGTTGCGAAATGAGGAGGCGTAGCACCCCCTCATCCCCAACCCCTTCTCCCTCAGGAAGAAGGGGCTTTAGTGCCGCGGCACTCTATCCCGTATCCTGTCAAACCCTTCCTTGATCGCCGCAAACCTTGCCTCGATATGCGGCTCAAACTGCATATCGGTAAAGATATGCGGCCAGTCATTCTCGATCGCCTCGCGCACCAGCTCGCCCACATAGAGCGGATCAATCCCGCTCGCGATGGCCTCGGTCACGGCTTTGAGAATCTCCGTACCCGGTCCTTCAGTCGGAACCGTCTGGATCTGCCCGGCAAAGCGGCTCGGAATGTTGCGCCCGGAACTCACGATATTCGTGCGGATCACGCCGGGGCAGAGCACCGAGACGCCAATCCCCCGCGCCGCCAGCTTCGGCCGCAGATCTTCCGACAGCGCCACCACGCCAAACTTCGTCACATCATAGGCAGGGTTCGTCAGCG
>JBKBIZ010000226.1:0-691 GCA_046293975.1 Hyphomonas sp.
ACTGGTCGGGCCGGCACCGCGCGCCGCTGCGGGGTCAGGGCGTGTACCCGCGCCCGCAGCAGCCGCAGTTGCCGGTGTGGGTGGGAGTGGGCGGCACGCCGGAGTCGTTCGTGCGCGCCGGGCGGCTGGGCCTGCCGCTGATGGTGGCGATCATCGGCGGGGACTTCCGGGCGTTCCGGCCGCTGGTGGACCTGTACCGCGAGGCGGGCGCGCAGGCCGGGCACGCCCCGGAGACCCTGCGGGTGGGCGTGCATGCCTTCGGGTTCGTGGGCGACAGCGACGAGGGCGCGCGGGACGACTTCTGGCCGGGGTACGCGCGGATGCTGGACACGCTGGGCCGCGAGCGGGGCTGGGCGCCGCCGAGGCGCGCGCAGTTCGACGCGGCGTGCGGACCAACCGGCCCGTACCTGATCGGCACGCCGGACACCGTGGCCGCCAAGCTGCGGTTCGTGCACGGGGCGCTGGGGGGCGTGGACCGCCTGACCTTCCAGATGACGAACGTGCTGATGCCGCACGCGCGGATGCTGCGCTCGGTCGAGCTGCTGGGCCGGGAGGTCGCCCCGCAGGTCGCGGACCTGTAGCGGGGGCCGGAGTCGTCCCCGCGTCACGGACAGCAGGCGCGGCGCGCGCCTAGACTCGGGGGTATGGCCACTTCCCTGTCCGACCGTCTGACCGCCGAACTGTCCGGCCT
>JBKBIZ010000227.1:0-686 GCA_046293975.1 Hyphomonas sp.
GTGGTCGGGGCTGTGGCTCGCGGCCGAAACTTCCGAATAGGCCTTGCCCTCGGCGAGTGCGTTGGCGTCCAGGAGCAGTTGAGGCGTGGGCGCGACGACGAAATTCTTGGTCACCGGCTGACCGTGCACCATCCACGCGCCCTGACGCTCGACGCGCATGTAGCGGGGATGCTGGTCGCCCGTCTGGTATTCGACGTAGTAGTTCCAATCGCCGTCCGGGGCCGGAACCGAGCTGTCGTCTTCCTTGATGCGGCCGCGCATCTCCGCGAACATCGCCTGCTGAAGCGGCAGGGTGGAGGCCATCATGGCCTCGCGGTAGGCGTTTTCGGCCGTCAGATGTTCCTTGTCGTCAGCCTTGATCAGTGTCGGGTCGCGCAGCACAGCCTGCCAGTTTTCGTCCTTCATCCAATGATAGTCGTCGGTCCGCGTGCGGCCCAGTTGTTCGATGACGACAGGGATTTTCTTGGCGACGGGGGGCTGGGGCATCGAGTGTCCGGTAGTCTGAGCGGGCTTGGCGAGGGAGGGGGATGCGACCGCGACGGCGGTTGCGGCGGTCGAGAGGATCAGTTGGCGACGGTTCATCGGTTAGGCCCCCTTATTCGGACCCGAACCTTGTGCGTGGCCCATGGCGGCGTCAAATGAAGAAAAGCCCAGAGAGGCGCTTTGCCTTGATGTTCGACCTCCAG
>JBKBIZ010000228.1:0-678 GCA_046293975.1 Hyphomonas sp.
AAGAAATCGCCCTTCTTCCACGCCGGACGCGCATCAGCATCGGCGATCTCGCGTGCGATCACGTAATTCGCCTCGATGAAGCGGACGCCCTGATCCCACAGGATTTCGGGGTTGGTGATCTCGTCCGATGCGCGGTGATAGCGGGTCGTCAGGAAGCGGTCGAACGCTTCACGGCCCACGCCCGCCATGCCCGGCCACAGGAACACCGACGGCACGCCCTGCTGGACGAAGCGATAATGGTCGGAGCGGACGAAGAAGCCCTGCTCCGGCATCGGATCGGTGCCGACACCGACGCCGACCGTGGCGGTCGCGCGGGCGACGATGTCACCCAGCGTCGAACGCGCCGCGCCGAACGCGATCATATCCTCGAACTTGTAGGTGATGACCGGCATGTCGAGATTGACGTTGGCGACAATCTTGTCCTTCGGCACGGTCGGGTTGTGCGCGAAATAATCGGCGCCGATCAGGCCCTTTTCCTCCGCCGTCACCGCCAGGAACATCACCGAGCGGCGCGGCGCCTTGCCCGAATCGCGGAAGCGCTTGGCCTCCTCGATCAGTGAGGCGATGCCCATCGCATTGTCCATCGCGCCGTTATAGATCGTGTCGCCCTTTGCATCCGCGCGGCCGACGCCGACATGGTCGAGATGCGCGGTCAGCACGACCACTTCGTCCTTCAGC
>JBKBIZ010000229.1:0-674 GCA_046293975.1 Hyphomonas sp.
GGTCACCGACGCAGGGCGCAAGCTGCAGCCGGGTCAGACGCTGACGCTGAACGAGCGGGCCACGGCGGCGCTGGCCGAAGGCGTGACCATCGTGATGCACAAGCCGGTGGGCTACGTCTCGGGCCAGCCGGAACCCAACAAACTGCCGGCGGTCCGGCTGGTCACGGACAACAACCGCGTCGGCGAGGGCGTGACGCCCGCGGACGAGGTCTCCCTGCCTCCGATCGGGCGGCTGGACGAGGATTCGCGGGGCCTGCTGCTGCTGTCGTCGGACGGGGTGGTGGCCAAGGCGGTGATCGGACCGGAGTCGGACCTGGACAAGGAGTATCTGGTCCGGGTGGCCGGCGACGTGACCGA
This sequence comes from Hyphomonas sp., assembly GCA_046293975.1. Classification (GTDB taxonomy): domain Bacteria; phylum Pseudomonadota; class Alphaproteobacteria; order Caulobacterales; family Hyphomonadaceae; genus Hyphomonas. Next base: position 358 of record JBKBIZ010000229.1, read on the forward strand.
GAAGAAGTTGAAGATCCTGCGCCACGGCCTGATGCTGGACGGGCGACAGCTGAGGCTCGCCTATGTGAGCCGGATGGAGACGCAGCGGCTGAAATTCATTCTGCGGGAGGGCCGCAACCGGCAGATCCGGCGGATGTGCGAGATGGTCGACCTCGAGGTCACGGATCTGATCCGGGTGCGGATCGGCCCGCTGAAGCTGGACAATCTGCCGGAAGGGAAGTGGCGGATGCTGACGGCGGAGGAGCGGGCGGCGCTGGTCGGCGGCGGTCGATGAAAAACAGGGGGTGCAGAGTCGGCAGAGTCGGCAAACGCCGGAG
>JBKBIZ010000022.1:0-37306 GCA_046293975.1 Hyphomonas sp.
CGGTCGCGTTCGATCTTCATCCAGTCAGAGCGCGTGCGCCGGGCCTGGCCCCGCGCGGCAACTTCACCGGCAGCCCGGATGGCGCCGCCTGCGAGGAGGAGGTTCTCCGTCAGGGTCGTCTTGCCCGCGTCAGGGTGGGAGATAATGGCAAAGGTGCGCCGCCGGGCGGCTTCAATCACGTGGGACATGGGTCAGTTTCTCTCTTCGCCGGAGGCCCTAGCCGATTTAGCGAATGGAATGAAGGGGCTGGCTGAAGTGGGGCGGAGGGATAGGGCTTCGCCCTCAATCGCTATGTTGCGATTTGGCCCAATTCGGACCCTTGGCACGGTGCGGTCGCGCACCTAGGGTCGGCTCATGACTCCGCCGTCTTTTCAACAATTGAACTTAGGCTGGAACGCCGAGCCCAATGCGCCCGAGCCTGTCGTGGAGGTCGCAGGGCAAGACTTACTCCTGCGGTTCTTGCTGGATCCGTTCCAATATCCAGAGTTTAAGGAAGACGACGGTGGTGTACTTCGATTTAAGGTGTGCTCGCGTTACCGGCTCGGCGAAACCAATGATGAGGGCTGGTATCGAGGGCAGTGCCGATACAGCAAAGCTGCCCCAGCATGGGGCGAGTTTTACGAGATCATCGGGCTGGATGAATTCGACAACCAACCCAATGATTGGATGAACGTAGCAAACGCGCCACCTGGAAGGCACTTCCTCTTTTATTTTCGAGATGACACATTTGAATGCTTCGCCGCTGATTGGATGATCGAACCCGTCGCCGCCAATGCGCTCTCACGCCGCGAGCCCAATGTCTGAGTTCGGCGACTTCTTGCCGTTCGGCTTATGGATCGACTCTAAGCCGCCCGCGTCCAGAAGGCGCCGGTGTCGGTGCCACGGCCTTCGGCGAAGCGGGTGCGGACAGCGGCGAGAATGGCTTCCGGCAGGATGGTCAGGCGCGCTTCGGCCACGCGTCCGTCATGCACCGGGAAAAGCGCGGCATTGGCGCCGGTCTTGGCGATGATGAGGGCTGCCAGATCGTCAACCATGGTCTGGTCGGGAACCTGCCCGCGATCATGCAGCGCTTGCAGGCGTCCGCGCGCCAGCTCCATCGCCTCGCGGGGGCGCAAGCCCTGCACATCACCGCCAAACACGGCTTCCCGGATGAGGAGCCGCATTTCCGGCGCCTCAATCTCGGTCACAATGTCATTGAGTAGGAACAGCATTGCCGCCCAAGCCCCCGTTGATCCCAGCAGGGCTCAAATTGGGGGCTTAGGGTAAACAGGCCGTTTATAAGGCTGGCTTCAGCGGTTTAGTTTCAGGCCAAGGGCCTCGATCAGGACACCGGTGCGCGCATTTGCGCCGCAAGCGCCTTCATGTGCGGCAATCGCGGTCATCAGTTCGGCTTCGGCAGCGTCCCATTCTGGCTGGCGCTCGGTCCATTGCAGCTCAGCGGCGCGGATTTCGGCCTTGAAGAAGTCGATCTCCTTCTGGCGCTCGGCGGTGTTGCCCTTGGTGTCGATTTCCTGGCGCAGGACACTGCGTTCGGCTTCGGCGTCCTGAAACCGGGTCTGGACGGCAAAGCGTTCGTTGTTAGCGCTTTTCACGGCGAGGCCGGCTTTGTTTACGTCCGCCACATAGGACTCGCAGGCAAAGGCGGCGGGCGCGGCGATCAGCGCGGCCATGGCGCAGGCAATAAACAGTTTCATGGGAATCTCTCCTCCTGAGGTTTCAGGAAGATGCCTCTCTCATCAGAAGATGGCCAGATTACAGTCGCATCACGCTTGGGGCGGAAACGTGGCGGCGCTCAGGGGACCACGCCCTCCACCGGCTCTGTCAGGAAATGACGGCCTTCCCGATCCTCGATCTCGATGATCCAGAGGTCGCTGTCGCGGGCTTTTGCCCGGCGCACATATTCGTCCACAGCGGCTTCCTGCGGGCCAATGCCCTGGACGGCGAGGTTGAGAAAGATGCGCTCGCCCTCAAGGCTCATGGAGGGGACATAAGCCGCCGCCGTGCCATCCAGGCGGGCGACCTTCACCAGCACATCACCGCGATCATCATCGCCGTGCTGGAGAACGAACGCGCTGGCGCCGGCAAGGCTTGCCCGGCGGATCAGCGCGTCCGTCCATAATCTGGCTGGCAGGCGTTCCATCATGGGGTCATGTGTCCCGTATCACACCTGCCCGTCACGCATCAGCCGCCGAAAGCGCACTGCATGCCGGTGCTCATCATGGCACCCATGATCTTGCCTTGCTGGTCTGCTGGCAGCTTTGCAATGATCTCGCCGCCTTTATCCTCACCTTGCGCCATCGCCTTGGCGACCGTGCTGAAGGTTTTGGCGTCCAGATTCTTCTCCAGGCCATCGGCGAGGCAAGAGCACATTGCCTTGTCTTCGCCGGTATCCAAGCAGGACTTCACCATCGAAGCCTTGGCTCCGCCGGTGCCGCCACACGCTGTAACCGCAAGCGCGAGAGCGCCTGCCAGAATTGCCATTCTCATTTTGAGATACCCCTTGGCTGACTGTAATACCGCGAGGGTTACATGCTTTGCCGGGTCAGGCCACAGTTTTTATGTCCCCTGAATTGGCGCCATGCAGCGGCTTCAGGCCCCCGGAACCAAGCCGGCTAAAGACCTAATGCCGATGCCAGGCGGGTGTTCAGGATATTGCGATTCTGGGTCGTGAGGCCCTTTTCGCGGGCAGCTGCTGCCATCCCGGCAAGACCGTTACGGGCTTCCGCAGACTGGATGATATCCAGGCAGGCGCGGGCAAGGTCAGCCTCTCCCTGCACGCAGATGTAATGCTCGCCCTGCGTTAATCCGAGGCCCTCGGCCCCGACGGGCGTGGTGATAACAGGTACGCTGTGCTCCAGAGCGTCAATGATCTTGGTCTTGATGCCTGTGCCCTGGAGAATTGGCGCTACCAGCACAGCGTCGCCCGACAGGAACGCTGACAGGTCCGGCACAAAGCCAACGGCTTCGACAACATGATAGGCCGCATCGGCCAGCGGTTTGCCTGCCGCCTGGAAGCGGAATGCTGCCATCTCGCTGCCCGCAGCCTGGCTCACCTTCACCGCCGCACGGTCGAGCAGTTCCAGCGCTTCGGCATTTGGCGCGTAACCGGCATTGCCGATAAAGACAAAACGGACGCTCCTGCTGAAATCCTGCTGCGGTACCGGCAGTTCGTTGATCAGAGGCGGGAAGGCGATCACGTCGGCCTTACCGGCGCAATCAGCGCGCATCTCCTCCGCCTCCAGGGCCGATACCATGAGGATCGCGTCAAACCTCTGAGCCGCGCGCCGTTCGCAACGGACCATCAGGCGCCGCTCCAGACTCAGCAACAACGTCTTGAGTTTCGGCACCAGGAAACGGACCAGGCGCGGCAACTTTGCCTCGAACGTACCGCCAAGGCCGCCAGCCGATCCGTTGGCAAGCATGCGCTGATAGCGCTTCGAGAGGCGGTCATCCATATCCAGCACGAGACGGATGCCGGGATGCCGTCGGTGAATGACATCTGCGAGGGGGGACAAGCGCGCCATGTCGAAGATGATGACATCCGGGCGGATACGGTCCACGGCGCTCATCACTTCACGGGTCGCTTTTCCGTTCAGGAACAGATGACTTTGCAAAGGTACCAGCGGGCGGGAAATCAGACTTCCCGCGATACTGGACATCCCCGACATGCCGAGCATGGCCGAGGAGTGGATGTGGTCAGGTGCCGGTTTCTGAGGCGCATCCCCGAATGCCAGCAGGTGAACCTCGCCAAGCCCAGCTGCGAATTCCAGGGTCTGCGCGATCATGCGCTGCCGGCCCATTTCCACGGGCCACGGCCAGCGGGTCGATATATACAGTATTTTCAATGACATCCCACTTCCCCCAGGCGCACACCCCGCCGCCCGGCCCCACTCCCCATGCTGAGTGCAGAGCATGCAAACTCCGTGCAAAGCACGCTTCAGGAAGCAGGTTAACCTTAACCGGCCTCCACAGACAGTCCTTCCGGGGATTACTCTGCTGCTTCATCCAACGGCATGAGATCAGCTTCGCTGGCGCGCGGCAGGATCACTTCAGCTTTTGTACCGCGTCCCGGCTTCGAGCTCAGGCGAAGTTCTCCCCCGTGCAGCTCCGCAAAGCGCCGCACCACGGAAAGCCCGAGGCCTGTGCCGGGCTTGGCACCTGTTGCCTGCTCAAAAGGCTGGGTGAGACGGGCAAGATCTGCCGTCGGAATGCCAGCGCCGCGATCCTGTACACTGAGGATGGCAGCGCCCCCCTCTATCCGGGTTTCAAGTGTGACGGTCTTGCCGCTGCCCGAATATTTGATCGCGTTGGACACAAGGTTCTGCCAGATCTGGCGCACAGCGCGCGCGTCTGCCTCAGCCCAGGCCTCGCCCTGTGACCGCAGTTTCAGCGTCACGCCGGCGCGGTCTGCATGCCCCGTCAGCTGGCGGATGACAGACTCGGCGGAGGCCGCCAGATCCACCGGTTCGGGGTCCAGCCGGGGCTGACCAGCTTCAGACCGCGCAAGATCGAGGATGTCATCGACCAGGAGCAGAAGATCTGTGCCGCTCTCGTGAATGATCGCCGGATAGTCCGCATAGACCGCCGGCATCGGGCCCATCAGTTCGGCCTGCATGATCTCGGCATAGCCCAGGATCGCATGCAGGGGTGTGCGCAGGTCGTGACCAAGTGAGGCAAAGAAGGCGGTGCGCTTCTTCAACTCCTCATCATAGGCCGCGCGCGCGGCCTCGGCCGGATCGTCCGCCCCCTCCGGCGGGACAAACAATACAATGGATGACCCGTTGGGGCCCATCTCGGAGGCGAATAGAACGCGCTGCCCAGACAGGAACTTCGCTTCTCCGGTTGCCATGCCCTCCCATACGCCCAAACCGCTTGGGAAAGTTCCCGGCTCGAACAAAGCGGCCAGAGCTGTACCCGGGCGCAGGGCGGGGTTGGCGAAGCTGTCTCCGTCGAGAGACCGTAGCCGTCCCTCGGGCGTCACATCGAGGACCGCGACGCCCTTGCCGGGCAGATGCAGGCCCGGCGCCCGGCCTGAAACAGATGCGCCCGGCTCGTTTGAAGGCCCTGATTCCGGAACCCTTCCCGGGTGAGGGATCGGCACGCGTTTTCCGATCATGCCGGAATGTACCAGCATCCAGACCATCAATACGGAAACGACCAAGCCTGAAAAAGCAAACGGTACCGAGAGCATACCCGCCCAGGCAACGGGTTGAGGCAACCAACCCAGCCCGTTGGCGGTGACAACCATGAACAGGGCCAGAGCGGCAAACACGGCCGCTTCGGCAGACATCCTGTGTGCGCCCGCGAGAAGCCCGGCCAGCGGCGCGGCCAACAGGAGTACGGTTAATGGAGACGCCCCTCCACCGGTGAGAATCAGACCGGCAAGCGCTGTCCCGGTCCAGGTGATGACCAGAAGGCCGCGCCAGAGCGAATCACCCGCCGGGAGCGCGATACCCATGATTCCCGGGACACTGGCGGTAACCATAATCGCGAGCACCGCCCATAGCGGCGCACCTGCGATTAGCCCCGCAAGGCCGCTGCCGCCGCACAAAGCGAGCCAGGCAACGTGGACAAACTGTAATCGCTTCTGCGACATACGGGGGTCCAAGCGTTAACACCCCAGAGAGATTTATTAGGCATTTTCTGCCAGAACGATCACCTGCTGTATTTGTAATGCAGCAAACAGACAAGGTAAGGTTCCCCCATCAGGGAAGTTAAGGCATCACTATCGCGTGTCGCGTGAGGGAGAGAAGAAATGGCTGCATTCCGGGTTTTCGCAGCAGTTCTGGCAGTAGCGGGACTGTCCGGTGTATCTACAGCTCAAGGCAATGACCCGGTCTCTGAAAGGGCCGCCGTCTATATGACTTACCAGTCTGATGCAGACGCGGTGGGTGTTAAGCCTTTCAAGAACACTAATGATATAGACGCGGCATTGGCCACGCTCGGATCATATAATGCCGATCAGCTGACACGAGGCTGGATCTCCTACTCTGCCCTGGTCGCCTCACAAGATCCTGACTTCCGCGCAAATGTGCGGGACATCGAAGCCTTTTACGGCCGCGACCGCGTGGTCAACAGCTTCGCCAGCGGCGGTGGTTATGCCCGCTCGCTCAAGGGCGGCGATGATGCCGTCGGGTCTGCGATCGCTGTGACGGACGAAGACCTGGCGCGCCTCTACTCAAGCGCTGCCATCGTGAAAGAGCAGGGATATTCGCTACAGGGCTATGGCTGGGCCAAGTCACGTATCCGCAATGGTGGCCAGCGCGCTGACACCGTGAAAGTGCTGCAAGGCAAGGGCCAGTCGGCTGACAATCTGATCCTCGCCGCCCTGGTTTCGCCAGCTGGCGCTACACCGTTTTCCGATTCTGGAGCTGCGGGCGTGACCACCGCCGTCGCGACGGCTTCGGATGTCGCGACAGCCGTACGCCTGCCCACTTTCCTCACCGGGAATTTCACAGGCGGCAAGAAGAAGGTGAAGTATGGCAAGGAGCCCGTGGCTAACCAGATCGCCTCGGTGGCTGCTCTACGCATTCTGGGTGCAGACGCTGTTGACGACGCCAGGCTCAGCCGCGTGATGCTGGAGCCGAGCGTTCAGAGCTGCATGCGTATGCAGAACCTGCAACTTCAAGGCTGTGTCGCCGGTGTGGGCCAGGAATTCGAGGTTCCCCACTGCATCAGCCAGCACGCTCTGGCCGAAATCGCAGACTGCCTCGGCGCCGTCTACAAATAGATCCAAGCTCAGATTTATCTCTTCACCCCGGCGTATCACTGCGCCGGGGTTTATTTTTTGCCCCGATGGGCCCAGATGACGGCCATGAGCATCCAAGACGCCGCCGCTGACATTCGTGAGGAGTTCTCCTGGCTTGAAGACTGGGAGGCGCGCTATGCCCACATCATTGATCTTGGAAAACACAACACACCTCTGGAGCCCCATGAGCGCACCGAGGCGACCCGTGTGCGGGGCTGCGCTTCGCAGGTGTGGATGGTCACCGACATTTCGGATGGCCAACTGAAATTACGCGCCGAGTCTGATGCCGTGATCGTTTCAGGCCTAATTGCCCTGCTCCTGCGCCTCTATTCTGGAGCCCAACTGTCAGACGCGGTAACTTTCGACACCGAGAGCCTGCTTGACGAAATCGGCGTCAAAGGCGCCCTGACCGCCCAGCGGTCCAATGGGCTTGCCTCGATGCTGGCGCGCATCCGCCAGGATGCGAATGCTGCGCTCGCTGGTTGACCCCAGCCCGTCACTGCGGCCCCCTGATGGCCAGATCGTACGCGCGCGCAAGCGTTCGCAAGGCGGCAAGGGCCGCCGCGGGCGCCTCTGCCACCCCGCACCCGCTGCGCTGTGCAAATGCCGCCGACGGCGCCGCATCAACCAGAAGGCATTCCAGTTGGCGGACCATTCCAAGCCCGATCTCTTTTTCCAATACGGCAAGGCGGGTCATTGCCGCCTGAGAACCCGTGCTGGCGGGCTGCCCCGCCGCCCGGCGCGGCGGTTGGCGTACTGCTGCCTGATTGATGTCGGCAAGGAAGCGGCGTGCGGAGGCCTTCAGACGCGTCATCTCACCGGGATGAACTGACGCTGTGGCGGCAAGCTCGGTGAACAATGAGACAGGCCGGTGAGGTTTGCCGGCCAGCAGAAGCCGCGCAGGAGGCGGAACGCGGTCTCGCTCTGCGGGCAGCGGAGATGCATCCGAGATCAAGCGAGAGGGCCGGGCGGGATCGGCAAAGACTATACCCTCAGCCTTGAGCCGATTGACTATCAGCGGCGTAATCCGGCCCGCCGCTTTGCGCCGTGCATCGTGGTCGCGGTGCGCGCACCATTGCCCGCCCGCCTCAACCAGCATGCCACCACCGGCCAAAACCCTTCGGACCTGTGGCTCGGTCAACAGGCGTAATTGCACTCCATTCATACCGTCACCTCGGCAGAGCCAAGCAGTACGACCGACTGAATGCCTGCCGAGAGCTGCTCGATCCAGATGTCGAAATCGGCATCCTCCCGATAGTCTTCGATGATCCGGCATCCATGCGAGACCGTCGAACGGTCCCTCCCGAAGGCACGGGCGACACGCGCCAGACTCATCCCGCAAGCTGTATGGGCCAGATACATCGCTATGTGCCGCGCGCGCGCATGGACCGGGTTTCCGCGCTCTGCGGACAGGACGACTTCCGCCTTCAGGCCAAGCGCATACGCAACCAGAGCCCCTGCAAGATAGGCCCTGTCTTCATCTCTCTGGGGATTGAACTCCGCCATTCACCACTCCTCTTCGGCTATGGGGACACCATATCCGAGATAGAAGGGTGTAGGATAACTTTCCTATTTCAGCAAGCGGTCGCCCAGACTTTACTGGGGATCAGGCAGCATAGCGCGGCTTGGGATGTTGGATAAGGTTGCCATCCTTATGGGCCGGGCGAAGCATGCGCCGGCTGGGCAACAATTCATCATGGCAGAGAACCTGATTGAGCTGACCATCATCTCCGGCCAGCGGAAGCCGCAGCCAGGCATGGACACGCCCACCGATTTCTATGACCCCGCCGACAGGCTCGCCCCGCTCCAGCGCGGCTGACAGGCCAAGCGCATAACACTCTCCATGAGCACCTGCGATTTCCGTCAAACGCATTCCGCGCGCTTCAACACCGAATATTTCTCTGAGACGTGAGCCAGCGATCCGGAATCGGCTTTCGCCCGACTCATCGACCTCAACAATCGAAATGCAGGCAAGCGTGCTGCGCAAGGCACCGGGATCGATATTGTCCCGGGCGACACGCCCTTCGCCATCGCGGCGCGATTGCCAGTGCTGGATCAGCACCTCATGGGCATCTGTGACACCCGCAAAAACACTCTGTTGACGCATGACTTGCCACCCCCGAGGTGATTCGCAAGAATCACCTATCGCGCGAGTAGACTCCGGGATCAAGAGTCGATGAAGCTATTTGTTAACAATGATTAGCGAAATATTTCATTTCGATTTCGCAACGAGCCGCTTTTTCTTTGAGTGTTCTTAGCGTTCCTGGCGGCCAAGGCCCATTTTCTTGGCCAGTTTTGACCGCTGTGCAGAATAACCGGGAGCCACCATAGGATAGTCTGCCGGCAGTCCCCACTTCTCGCGATATTCATCGGGCGAGAGCTCATACTTGGATCTGAGATGGCGTTTGAGAGATTTGAATTTCAGGCCGTCTTCCAGGCAGATCAGGTAATCATGATGAATGGATTTCTTGATCGGAACAGCAGGTTTCTGCCTTTCCGGCTCCTCCACCGGCACACCCAATTCCACCAGTGAACGGTGAACGTTCCGAATCAGTTCGGGCAGTTCGCTGGTCTCGACCGAGTTATTCCGCACATAGGCGGCCACGATTTCTGTAGCATATACAACGAAATCGCTCGATCTGACCGATGCGTTCTCTTCTTCCGGCATACCCATCACCCCGTCCATTACTTGCAAAGCGTATGTCACCTCTGACAAACGTCAAATACAGAAATGCTGAGACTGGTCACCTGTTCTATTTCTTTGAAGCTTTATTGCTTCGCTTTTGGCGATCCCGGATGAAGGGGCTGACCGGTTGAAAACCAGCCAGCGCCCTGTCAGCTCGACAGGAAGGACAGCAGCAACACAGCTGCCAGGATAACCGCAGTCCAGATGGTCGCCCCTCCTGTGAGACCGCCCCGCGCAATTTCACCGCGTGGGCTGAACGCCGATTCCAGGCGTTTGTAAGCCCGCTCGGACAACCGCGCGAATAGCGCCGAGCTCGCCGGCCCCATCTTGCCCCACACCGTGCCCGACCATTGGACCAACCCGTAGCCTGCTTTGCGGTAGAACCAGTCGGTATCGAGGATCGTGCCCGGTTTTTCCGCCGGATAGAGCGCAAAACGTCTGAGCAGGATGAAAGCGAAAGTGGCGAGCACAAGAAGCTGCATCTGGGTGAGGACGTGTTCCAGCGTGAAGGGCTGATAACTCGCGGCCTCATTGGGGTATGGCATCAGGCTGTAGAGCCATTGGTAGCCAAAGCCCGGCACCACCGCTGGCAGGCCAACCGCAATACAGAGGAAGGCCGCCATACCCATTGCCAGAAGCATGTTGAAGGGCGCTTCCTTGACGCGTTTACCGCTGTCATGGCCAAAGAAGGCAAAGAACGGGATCTTGATGCCCGAATGCTCCAGCACGCCGGCAGAGGCAAAGAGAAGCATCAACCATACAACGACCATGCCGACATCGGACACGCCTTCATAGGCAACCGCGCTCATCGTCATCGACTTGGCAACAAAGCCCGAGAATAGCGGGAATGCCGAGATCGACAGAGCGCCAATGATGCAGAAAAGGGTCGTCCAGGGCATCGACCGGTAGAGGCCACCCAGTTCGGACGCTTTGCTCGTGCCGGTCCGATAGAGAACGGCGCCGACACTCATGAAGAGCAGCGCCTTGTAAATGATGTGCACAAAGGCATGCGCGCTGGCGCCGTTGATCGCAAGCGGATTGCCGACGCCCGCCGCCCCGATACCAATCGCACAAATCATGAACCCGACCTGGTTGTTCAACGAGTAGGCCAGAACACGGCGCAGATCATTCTCGATCACGGCAAAGAAGACCGGGAAGATCGTCATGATCGCTCCGATCCAGATCAGCGCATCGAAGCCCGGGAAAAGGCGTGCAAACCCATAGACCGCCAGCTTCGTCGTGAAGGCTGAAAGGACGACAGCCCCGACCACCGACGACTTCGGATAGGAATCCTGCAACCAGTTGTGCATGAAGGGGAACGCCGCCTTGATGCCCAGCGCGATGAAAATGTAGATCGCGCCCGGATCGCTGAAGCTCTGAAAGGCCTCCAGTGAGAGGGTGCCATTATAGCGCCAGACATAAGATAGGCCGTCGAGCAGGATAACGCCCGACAGGATCTGGATCACCAGATAGCGCATGGATGCAAAGTAAGCCGCGCGTGTACCCGCCTGGAGGATCAGGAACACCGACGTGATGGCCGTCAGTTCCCAGAAGACGAACAGCGTCATCAGATCGCCCGCGAAGGACGCAGAGACGGCTGCGCCGGCATAGGCGAGCGCCATGCCATCCTGACGCGAATTGTTCGTGTGCAGCGCGTAGATCGCGTTGAGCAGCGAGGCGATCAGGAAAGCGAGGCCGAAGATGAAGTTCAGGCTGTCGACGCGGTAGAAGCTGAACGTGATGTCCAGGGCTTCGGCGGTCAGCAGATCCACCTCATGCGGCGCCATCACGAGCATCGCGATGGCAAGGATAGGCGTGCCGACTGTGAGTGCCTGGCGAACCTTGCGGTATGGGAGAAACATCGCGACGAGACCCACAAGGATCATCAGCCAGCCGGGATTGAGGGCAGCAAGCCAGGCCGGCATCATTCTTCTCCCTCAAAGGCTTTAGGCGCGCCCGCATTCAGGCGGTCAGCAATGGCAGGATCGATATCAGCGGGCGGGCCGCTGAGGTCGCCATAGTAATTTTCGTCACGGCGCAGCAGGCGGCCGAGCGGCCAGCCCATTAGCACAACGAAAGAAAACGCTGCAAACCCCCAAAGGCCGTAAAAGCCAACAGCGTTTGCAATGCCGATCTTCTCATGACGCGGGATGACCAGATCAAGCAGAACGAGAAGAAGGGAGAGGCCCGCCATCCCCCAGAAGATTATCCCGCCAATGCCCTTTTTCTCGGTCCAGCCAAAAAGAACGCGTGACATCGGATGCACGCCATCTTCGGCTGTGCGGCTCATGGCATTGACCTTTTCCGCCGCCGTTTTCACGAAGCGGCCGGAATTATCCCGGACGGGAGGGTTCGTATCGTTGCTCATGGCAGCGCGGCCTCCTGGACTGTGGTTGTAGCGGCAGCGATCGCGGGCGACAGGAAGTCACCAATCGGATCGACCAGCAAGAATAGGATAAGGCAAAGGAATGCCGTGAACATGGGCGCGGCGACTGTCAGGGCTGGCGCCCCGCCCGGCCGCTTGAATTCCTTTGGTGGCGCTTCCGGAGGCGGTGGCATCAACGCCAGGATCGGAATCGGCAGCAGGTAGGCAATATTCAGGACCGATGAGGCAATCAGGATAATAGGCACCCAGTCCGCGCCCCGGTCGATTGCGCCCTGCATCAGCTCATACTTCGCCCAGTCGCCCGCAAAAGGCGGTACACCGATGATCGACAGCGATGCCATGAAGAAGGCGACAAAGACCCACGGCATCTTGCGGCCCAGCCCGCGCATGTCGGAGATGTTCGTCAGGCCAGTCGCCACATAGATGGCACCTGCGCACATGAAGAGTGTGATCTTGGCGGCGGCGTGCGCGGCGATCTGCAACGATCCCCCCATGAAGCCAGCCTTGTCAGCCAGCATGGCGCCGAGCGTGACATAGGCCAGCTGCGCGATGGTCGAATAGGCAAGACGCGCCTTCAGATTGTCCTTGGTCAACGCAATCAGCGAGGCCACGACAATCGTTATACAGGCAACATCCATCAGGAATTCACGCGAGGGCGTGGCGTTCAGCAAATCGGCGCCAAAGATGTACATCGACACTTTGAGCACAGTGAACACGCCCGCCTTCACAACCGCCACGGCGTGAAGCAGCGCGGACACAGGCGTCGGCGCCACCATCGCGTTGGGCAGCCAGAAATGGAACGGCATGAGCGCCGCCTTGCCGATACCGAAGACGAAGAGCAGCAGCAGCGCGCTCGCGACCAGCGGGGAAATCTCGACATTGGCGAGCAGGCCGCCATCGACAAAGTCGAGGTTCTGGCCAGCGACGACCCATGTCCACATGATGGCCGTCAGGAAGAGGCCGATAGACGTGCCTAGCAGCGTCAGGAGATAGATGCGGGCGCCGCGCTGGGCCGCCGCATCCCCTTTGTGAGCCACGAGCGGATAGGTCGACAGTGTCAGCACTTCGTAGAAGATAAACAGCGTGAACAGGTTGCCCGCCATAGCCACGCCCATGGCGCCGCAGATCGCGATAGCAAAGCAGATATAGAAGCGCGTCTGGTTGCGTTCGCGGTTCCCGCGCATGTAGCCGATGGAATAGAACGAATTCACGATCCAGAGGCCGCTGGCGACAATTGCAAACAGGGCCCCGAGCGGTTCCACCTTGAACGCAATCTCCAGGCCCGGCGCCGCCTGGCCCACGAAGAGTTCAGGCCGCGCGCCCGAAGACACCATCACGACGAGCTGCACGACCAGAACGAACAGCGCGATAGAGCCGAGTATCGTCACGCCTTCCCGGATGTTCGGGAATTTCCCTGTGGCAGCAATGCCCGCCGCCATTATCAGCGGCAGAAGGAGGATCGAGGCAATGAGGGTTTCCGGGTTCATCGGAACGCCTCCAGTCCGAGGGCAGCCACCGCGCCGTCACGGGCCAGGCCCAGCGGGAAGTCAGCAGCAATGCCGAAATAAATGTTGGCGAGCGCAAGTATCCAGAGCGGCACGAGTATGAGCAGCGGTGCCTCCTTGTGCTTTTTGCTCGGATTAACCGGCGGCTGGAAAAACGCCGCCTGAAGGATACGGCCGATATAGAAGACCGCCAGGAAGCTTGAGAACACGACAAGCAGGACAGCCCACCACCAGCCTTCCGCGAACAGCGCCGCGCCCAGATGCAGCTTCGACATGAAGCCCGCTGTCAGCGGCACTCCGATCAGCGAGAAGCCGGCAATCGCGAAGGCAGTCATGGTCCAGGGAGCGGTGCGGCCAAGGCCGGCGAAATCGCGGATCGTGGTGCCCTGATGGGTCAACACAATACCGGCAATCGCCATGAACAGCGCGCCTTTCATCAGAGCATGGTTGAAGAGGTGCAGCAGTCCTGCGGCAACCCCCGGCGCTGTCGCAAGCGACACGCCAAGCAGCATGTAACCGACCTGCGCCACCGAAGAGTAAGCCAGCACGCGGCGGACATCTGTCTGGAACACTGCCTGGAAGCTACAGATCATCATCGCCGCAATACCAAGAGGCGCAAGAATCCAGGAGAAGCTGGCCATCTCGAAGGTGTATTCCGGCTGGAAAACCGTGAACAGGAACCGGATGAGGGCATAAAGCGCGACCTTGGTGGCTGTCGCCGCCAGAAACATCGCGACGAAGCTCGGGCTGTAGGCGTAGGCGTTGGGCAGCCACTGGTGCAGCGGCCACATGGCGGCTTTCAGGCCGAGGCCGACGATAACGAAGGCAAAGCCCACCTGCACCGCCCGGCTATCGGTCAGCGCCGGAAGGCGGTCTGCGATGTCAGCCATGTTGAGCGTGCCAGTCGCGGCGTACAGGAAGCCGATCCCGATAATAAAGAAGCTCGCGCCGAGCGTGCCCATGATGAGATAGTTAAAGGCGGCCGGCAGCGCGCGCCGGTCGCGCTTGGCCCCCATCGCCACCATCACATACGTCGCCAGCGAACTGATCTCGAGGAAAACAAACAGGTTGAAGGCATCTCCGGTCGATGCAACGCCCAGCAGACCAGAAAGGCAGAGCAGGAAGGCAGCATAGAACATGCCGAGCTTGCTGTGATTTCCAATCTCTGACGAAAGCGTCGGCCAGGAAAAGATTGAAGCCAGGAAACCAATGCCCGTCACAAGCAGCAGGATCATCGCATTGAGCGCGTCGGTCCTGAATTCAATCCCAATCGGCGGTGGCCAACGGCCAGCCTCATAAGACAAAATCCCCGTTGGCGAAGATTGCACGAGCCCCAGCGTGACGATGGCAAAATAGAACGCCGCACCGGTCGCCACAATTGTGATCAGCCAAGCGGCCCTTCCGTTTGGAAGCATCGCCAGAATGGGCGCGATCAGCATCGGCACAACCACGAGCAATACCGGCGCGTGCGCCAGTGCCCATGCGGGCGCGG
Source organism: Hyphomonas sp. (assembly GCA_046293975.1). Classification (GTDB taxonomy): domain Bacteria; phylum Pseudomonadota; class Alphaproteobacteria; order Caulobacterales; family Hyphomonadaceae; genus Hyphomonas. Next base: position 14,818 of record JBKBIZ010000022.1, read on the forward strand.
AAGTCAGCACAGATTCGAGTATCATGCCGAAGCCTCTTTGATGTCTTTGGCTTCTTCGAGCTCCTGGGCCAGCGCTGTCTGGATGTCGATCTCACGGACCTCGTCGGCCTCGATCGTGCCATAGGCTTCCCGGATACGGACAATCAGCGCGAGGCCGAGCGACAGCGTGGCCACACCGACCACAATGGCCGTCAGCATCAGAACATGCGGCAGCGGATTTGAATAAACGTGATGCAGATCCGCGAAACGCTCGCCGGCTGCCGCCACGAGCGCGTCTGGGCCGGGGGCACCCTCATGAATAGGGTTGTGATGCGTCGGCGTATCTTCCGGCAGCAGGATCGGAGCGGTTCCGCCATTCACCTTGCCCAATGACACATAGAACAGGCAGATCGTCGTCTGGAAGATCGACAGGCCGACCAGGCGCTTGATCAGGTTCTCAGCAGAGAACGCAATATACAGGCCGATCATCATCAGGCCGATGATGGCCCAGTAACCGGCGCGCTCGAGGACAAATTCGACCATAGCCTACCAGTCCTCGTCGCGGATTTCAGCCACGCGGCCAGCAAGCCCGTAGAAGATTGTGATCATGGCACCGGTCACGGCAAACAGAACGCCAAGCTCGACAACGATGATGCCGACATGCTGGCCATCATGACCGCCGGGCGGCTCGCCAAACAGAGCCTGATACTCAAGGAAAAGCCCGCCTTGCATCATCGACCAGAAACCGACGCCGACATAAATCAACACACCCACAGCAGCGAGCGACCGCGCAAAGACAGGCGGAACGGCGCGCATCGTCGCGGTCAGACCAAAGGTCAGTGAGTTGAGGATGATTGCAACGGCGAGAACCACACCCGCCTGGAATGCCCCGCCCGGGCCGACCTCGCCGTGGAACTGGATATAGAAGCCGTAGATCACAATGAGCGGGATGAAGCATTTTCCGATGACGCGCAAAATCACGTGATGATCACTTTTCATGATACGTCGCCCTCCTTGCCCTTTCCGCGGTGCCTTTTTGTCTTGCGCAGCGTTTCGGCCAGAGAGCGTTCCCCGAAGCCCAACAGCATGGCGACAGCCAGGCCTGCGACGAAGACCACAACCGTTTCGCCCATCGTATCGAAGCTACGATAGCTGGCGAGAACCGACGTAACGACGTTGGGAACAGCGGTGTCGTACCAGTTGATATGGACATAGGTCATCCCCGGGCCGGTATTGGCCGGCGAAGAGGGATCACCGAGCCCGGGCAGATCGACTGTTGCATAAATCAGCATAATCGCGGTGGCCCCGCAGATCAGGAACGGCCCAATGCGTTTAAACGGCTTGTCGGGCTTTGCTGTCCGCGCGGTCAGCAGCATGGCCCCAAGCAGCACCGCCGTGGACATGCCCGCACCCACCGCTGCTTCGGTATAGCCAACATCGACAGCATCGACGGCAATATACCAGGTTGCGGAAATGAGCGAGTAAACGCCCGACAGCATCACGATCGCAAACAGGCTGCGCAGCCGGGCAATCGCAAGCGCCACAATGAACAGGATTGCCAGAAGCGCGATGTTGATCAGCGCCGGGCCGGCGTCTGCCGTAAACAGCTCCCTCATGCCTCATCCTCCGGATTGGCCGCGCCGACAGGTCCGATCCGTGGCTGCAGGCCTGCGACATGCGCCGCATTCACCAGCGCATGAGACGAAGTTGGATTGGTGAGAAACAGGAAAATGAAGATGCAGAGCAGCTTCACCAGGACCAGCCAGTTGGGCGCCATCAGGGCCATGCCGATCAGCAGGAACCCCGTGCCCGATGTTTCTGTAACGCTGGCCGCGTGCATGCGCGTGTAGAAATCCGGAAAGCGCAGCACGCCAATCGAGCTGACAATGCAGAGCAGGCCGCCCGCAAGGCAGGCAAGCCCGCCCAGCGGATAGCGGACAACTTCCCAGAAGCTGCCGAGCATCGAGAGGAATTCACCCATTCTACTCGCCTCCCTTGCCCGTGCCAGCGCCTGTATCAGAGCGCCTTATCAGTGGCACCTGGAATGAGCGGTAGCGGAAGAATTTCAGGATCGCGATGGTCGTGACGAAGTTGATGAGCGTGTAGATCATTGCAATGTCGAGGAAATCCGGGCGTCCCATAACATAGCCAAGCAGGCCGATGACGAGAACCGTCTTTGTACCAATCACGTTCACCGCCAGAATACGGTCGTAGAGTGTCGGCCCCATCAAGGCGCGCACGAGCAAAAGTACCATCCCGATGAGGACGGCAATCAGGGCTGCGGCTGTCATACATGTCCCTCCTTGGGGTCACAGGCAGCGGCGCAACGCTTGTCCATCTCGATGAACCCTTCAGGCTCCGTGTTGCTCTCGTAAAGGCCGTGCACCAGCAGCTTGTCGCCTTCGATCTCTACGGTAACCGTGCCAGGCGTCATGGTAATCGAGTTGCCAAACGTAACCCTTGCAAGATCGCTCTTGCCGATTGTCTTGATCTTGGCGAGCGTCGGGGTGATGTCGAGATCGGCGCGGAGGCAGGCGCGGATCACCACCCAGTTGGACGTAACAACCTGAACAGCCAGCCAAGGATAGTACTTCATAAGCTGTGGCAGGCGCACATAGGGCGCACTCTCACGGTCAATGATATCCAACCTGTAGGCAAGTATCATCGTGAGCAGCACCGAAGCGCCGCCAAACCCGAGCATCAGCGGCTTGTACTGGCCCGAATTGCCGAGCCAAAAAGCCACCAAGGCCGCCAGTAGTCCTAAGAAATACGCCACAGCGCCCCTCAGCTCCGAACGATCCTAATTTGGTGAACGCCCCACCTAAAGGCCCGATGGCTGATTGGGAAGCCCGTTTGCCCCGAAAAAGACACTAGCGCCCGAAGACGAGGCGAGCGGTGCGCTGTGATGTCGAGAATTCAGCCTCTTCATTGGCGGGTTCGCCCATAGACTGGGCGTGACGCAGCGCCGCAGGGGAGTATGCAGAGGAGAGGGCCCAGTTCCAGTAACGCAGCGTCGTCTGCGCCTTGAGAACCGAGAGAACCTCATACGTTTCGGCAACAAGCGCGAACTGTGGATGCGGAACGCCGATGTCCAGCTCAAGAGGCCGGCGCAGCGCCGTCCAGAGCATGCCAAGATAGTCCCGCTTCAGACCTGTGGCCTTGCAAAGAACAGCCAGCGCCTCGCCGCCAGGATCAGACAGGACCTTCGCGGCCGTCACCGGCTTGATGCCAGAAAGGTAGCCAATCTCCTGCGCGATCTTGGCCTCCATCCCGGTAGCTGCGGCATCCTGGACGGCGCTCTCAAGACTATCATAGGGACTACGTTCAATGGCCGCCCGGTTGCGCTGGCGACGCTCGATCATCTGCATAGCTTTGCGTACGACAGGATCCTGCCATCCCTCCGCAGCCGCCAATTCGAAAACATCCGAGCAGAGCGAAATCATCTCCTGCCGTTCGGCAGCGTGCCGCGTCAGTATCTTGCGGCGGGTTGTTGCATCAGCCCACCAGAACATCGCCATCGCATGGGAGGGCTTGAGCTCGATCCGGTCCACGAGCAGCAGGCAATAACCGGGCTCATCGCGGGACGCCGCGATCAACCTGTCCATAGTGGCTTCGGCAAAGGTCGCTGTCCGGTTTGCCAGGATTTCGCGAATAACATGCGGCTCGGCAACTTCTGCGAGCACAGCCGTAACCGCTGCGGACAGATTTCGGCGCCGGGCGATAGAGAGCCGGTGTTCAGGCGTGGTCAGGCGAATGATTTCGGACAAATCGCAGTCATCGAAGGCGTCACTTTCCTCAAGCAGTGGCCGTGCCACCTGAAAGTTCGACTGGGCAAGATACCGAAGCAGGCGCCTGGGCGCTTCACGGCTGCCGGCAAGGCGGTTGGAGCAAATCTGGCGCTCACGTTCCCCGGCATGAAACAGCATATCAAGCAGGATATCCCCCGCCATTTGCCGATCCTGTGGCGGAATGCGGGAAGCTGGCATGGAGACGACATCAAGGATCCGCCTCAGCAGAGCATCCTGAGCCGCTCCGGATGGCGGGTTAATCTTGGAATCTGACGCGTTAGCCATGCGCAAACCTCAGGCGTTGCTCGCCAGATTTGCATCAATTCATTAACGAGACATGGAGTGTCGTTTACGCTTGCCGCCAGTATTGGGCAGGGCTCAGCACCCGGCTTGTTGGCGCCTTGCCCGGATGCACCACCAGCAACAGCAGGCTGAGCGCAAACAGGATGACAGAGACAAGAAACTGGGCCCCACCATCACTGGAACCATCCGCCAGAATGAGCTCACGCCCCAACCAGGGCGAGAGGTGAAGGCCTAGTCCCGCCCCAAAAAGCACCGCCGCGACAATAGCCCCGAAACGGCGACTGAAGGGCATGAGGATCAGAATGGCTGTCACCAGCTCCAGAACACCCGCCACAAACCGGCCGGCCGGTTCAAACAGGGTAATTCCGGACTTTTCAGCGAGCGTGGCAAACACGATATGCTGGCCCGGCGGGTCAAAGAACTTCACTTCTCCTGGCACAGGGTCCGGCCAGGGATGCAGTGTCAGATGGAGAAACATGGCCGCCAGGGCGAGGGCGAGCCCCCAGCTGACCGCGTGCCGGAACATCCGCATGGGAAGAGACCTCGCCCGCTTGGTTTACAAGTTATAAAAACCTATCGGTACAGCCACGGCTTTGCAACCATGCCCGGCTGCTGCTAGCGGTCGCGTTCCATTATCGGCAGGTTTGTATGAGTATGCGCCGCTTGGGGACCATTCAGTGACAGATGAGACCGGAAAAAGCGCCGGACAATCAAGCGCTCAGGAAGAAACCCCGGCCGCAGTCGATGCGACCGTAAAAGTGACATCTCCGGTCAGCGGCGTCAGCGAAGCCATGACGGCGGGCGCCTCTTTCCTGATCACGGCGAACAACTGGCGTGCCAGAAAGCTGCGCCGGGGCGTGAAGATCGAACTGCCAGCCTATCTGGGGGTACAGTGCAGCTGGTTCATGGCGTTTGGCCTGCAACTGGTGCTGTTTCCGTATCTGATCACCGGCCGCAATCACCTTCACCTCGACGGGCTGGCCCTCGGCCTGGCCAATATGGCGCTATCGGCACCGTCAGTCGTGTTCCTGCTGATCGGCGGCGTCGTTGCAGAGCGCGCTGATGGGCGGCGGCTTCTTATCCTGCTGCACTTGCTGGCAGGCGTGCCCTCTCTCTTCCTCGCTTTTGCCGTTTCGCGCGGGGAGCTCAGCTATACTGCGATGATCTTCTATGCGCTGAGCCTCGGCACGATCGGTGCCTTTATGATGCCCGCGCGCGATGCCATCGTGAACGAAGTGGTCGAGCGGCGGATGCGTGTCGGATCAAGCGTAACGTTGCAGCTGGGCGTGACACTGGCGACGATGGCGCAGTTCCTGGCCCAGATCGCGGGCCTGATTCTGGCAGGATATGCCGACAAGGCAACCCGCATGCCGCTCTGGATGGGCGGCTTCTCCATTGGCCCCATAAAGGCTGAAACGCTGCTGATTGTTCAGGGCGTCGCGCTCGCCTGCGGGGCAGGCTTTGCGTTGTTCATGGCGCGCGGAAAGCAGGTTCGCACCGGCCGCAAGGGCATCGGCGCGGCGTTCGGAGACATTCTCGACGGGGTCAAAGCTGTCCGCAGCGATGGAAAGCTCTCTGCCATGACGCTGTTGATGTTCGGCGTGGGCGTGTTCGTGATCGGCTCTTTCCTGGTCGTGCTGCCGATCATCAACCGCGATGTCTATCATTTCGGCTCGTCGGGCATTCGGGACATGTTCGTGACCTTCTGGATGGGCGCCTTTGCCTCATCGGTCGTGCTGGCCATCTTCCGGCGGATCAAGCGGCAGGGGCGGCTTCTGCTGATCGCCCAGTTCATTGCCTCGGCCGCGATGATCCCGATGCTGTGGGTGGTGCCACATTGGGCTTTCCTCATGATCGTCTTCATCTGGGGCATTGCCGCGGGCATCTCCATCGCCATGAGCCGGTCGATTGTGCAGGATGCCGCCCCCAAAGCAAAACTCGCCCGCGTGCTTTCGATCTATCAGCTCGGTTTCATGGCTGGCGCACCGATTGGCGCCGCGCTGATGGGGCTGCTGGTCGATGTGTTCGGGCCGCAGAAGATTGCCGTCGTGCCTGCGGGCGGCATGATCCTCCTGATCCTCTGGATGGTGTTCTTCACCCCTGTCTGGAACATGAAGGGCTCCGCCTGGATGGCGCACAACGAGAGTGGCAAGCAGGCAGGATGACAAGGCGTTGAAACTCGCCTAGCGGTGAGCCCATGAGCCAGATGCCCCGCGCCACCGTGCTGACCGGCAATATTGCCGACAATTGGAGAACCCTGGACGCCCTTCATCCAGGCGCGACAACGGCTGCCGTGGTGAAGGCCGATGCCTACGGCCTCGGCGCCCTTCGCGTGGCGCGTGCCCTGAGGATCGCCGGCTGCCAGACCTTCTTCGTCGCTTACGCAGAAGAAGGCCTCGTCGTGCGTAAGGCGGCCGGAAAAGCCGCGCGCATCTTCGTTCTGAATGGCCCGGTTCGCGGCGAGATGGCCACCTATCGCGACGCCGACCTGACAGCGGTGCTTTCCAGTGAAGCGCATGTGAAACTCTGGGGCACAGCGCCCAAGGGTTCGTGCGCGCTGCATTTTGATACGGGCATGAACCGGCTCGGCCTGCCGGGGGATATGAGCGAGAAGGATCTCGCCGCGCTGCGCCGGTTGCAGCCGGTGCTGGTGATGAGCCATCTGGCCTGCGCCGATGAACCAGAAAGTCCAATGAATACAGCACAAAGGAAGGCGTTCAACGAAATCTCTGACGCCTTCCCCGACACCCCGGCCAGCCTTGCCAACTCCAATGGATGCTATCTCGGCAAGGGCTTTGCCTATGACCTGACGCGGCCGGGCCTTGCCCTTTATGGCGGCACAGAGCCACCTGAAAAAGTCAAACTGAAGCCCGGCGTAATCCTCGAAGCGAGCATTCTGGCGACATTTTCAGGACAATCGGGGACAAAAGTGGGCTATGGCGGGACACATACGCTCACCGAGGACCGCATCCTGGCCACCTGTGGCCTCGGCTATGCCGACGGCATCCCCAGATCAGGCAGCGGCCAGCTGACCGGATGGCTGGAGGGCAATCCCTGCCCGGTCCTGGGCCGCGTCTCGATGGACCTGATCACGCTGGACGTGACCGATTGCGCCAAGCTCGCAAAGCCAGGCGCGCGGGTTGAATTTCTGGGAGAGAACGCCAAGCTTGAAGCGCAGGCGGCTGCCTGTGGCACGCTGGGCTACGAACTGCTGACCGGCCTTGGCCCCAGAGTACAACGTGTCTACCGCTGAGGCCTGATGATGCATAACCCCGTTCAACTGATTGGCCGCGCAACGCTTGGGCTGTTTGGCGAAGTTGGACGCTTGGCCGTCTTCGCCGGCAGGGTCAAAGGGGCCGCCTTCACGCCGCGCTGGTATGGCGGGGAAATCCTGCGCCAGATCGTGCGCATCGGCTTCTATTCCCTGCCCGTGGTAGGCCTCGCCGCCGTGTTCATCGGCGCCGCCCTTGCGCTCAACATCTATGAAGGCGGCAGCCGCTATGGCGCCGAGCAGTTCGTGCCGAGCATCGTGGTGCTGGGTATTACGCGCGAGCTTGGCGTGGTGATCACCGGCCTGATGCTGGCAGGGCGCGTCTCTGCCGGCATCGCCGCGGAGATTGGCGCCATGCGCGTGACTGAGCAGATCGACGCGCTGGAAACCCTCTCTGCCTCTCGCTACCGCTATCTCTATGCGCCGCGCTTCATCGCGGCCCTCATCACCTTGCCGATGCTGGTGGCGTTGGCTGACGTCATCGGCGTGATGGGTGGCTGGCTGGTCAGCGTCTACGGCCTCGGTTTCGACTCCACTGTCTACCTGCGCAACACGCTCGATTTCGTGACCGGCAATGACATCCTTGCAGGCCTCATCAAGGCGGTCGTCTTCGGCGGCGTGATCGCGATCATGGGCTGCTATCAGGGCGACCGCAGCCAGGCGGGCGCCACCGGCGTGGGCCGCGCGGCGACCCTCTCTATGGTTGGCGCGGCGGTGCTGATCCTTGCCTTCAACTACGTCATGTCGACCGTCTTCGTGGAGATCGGCCTATGAGCGAACCCCTCCTCAGACTCGAAGGCGTCGAGAAATCCTTTGGCAAGAACAAGGTGCTGCGCGGGGTCGATATCGACGTGGCGCGCGGGCAAAGCCTCGTCATCATCGGTGGCTCGGGCTCGGGCAAATCCGTGATGCTGAAAAACGCGCTCGGCCTGATGACGCCGGATAAGGGCCGCATCTATTTCGACGGCGAAGACGTGACCCAGGCGACCGGCAAGACGCGCGAGAAGATGCGCGCGCGCATCGGCATGCTGTTCCAGTCCGGCGCCCTCTTTGACTCGCTCACCGTCTGGGAAAACGTCGCCTTCCGCCTGATCAATTCTGAAGGCGTGAGCCGCAGGCAGGCCAGGGAACGCGCCATCGAAACGCTGAAGAAAGTCCGCCTCGGCTCAGACGTCGGCGCGCTCTATCCGGCAGAGCTATCGGGGGGCATGCAGAAGCGTGTTTCGCTCGCCCGCTCGATCATCTCCGAGCCCGATCTCATCTTCTTCGACGAGCCGACCACCGGCCTTGACCCGATCACCGCCGACGCGATCAACGACCTGATTCTCGAAATGGTCCGCGGCCTGGGCGCCGCCGCCGTGACGATCACCCATGACATGGCCAGCGCCAAGAAAATCGCCGACGAAATCGCCATGCTGTATGAAGGCGAGATCATCTGGCGCGGACCGGCGAAAGACGTTTATGCGAGCGGCAACGAGTATGTCGATCAGTTCGTGAACGGACGAGCTGAAGGGCCGATACAGCCGGCGATTTAGATGAAGCGTTTGATCACCATCGCTTTGGTTCTGGCTGTGATCGGCGGAATGCTGTTTGGACTATATAAATGGGATAAGGAACACAGGTTCTATAGGTTGTCGTGGTGGAATAAAGTTCATTACGAACTGAATGAACCTGCATACGAACGTCTCGGTCGCCTGTTTGAAGAAGATCCTTTGATCTTTTCTGTAAGCTACTTTCCACAGGGCACACAGCAAATTGAAATCACGGAATACGAGAGAAAAGTAGACGCAACGACCGAAGAAATTTGGGAAATCGAAGAACTTCATCGGGCGATTGACGATCAAGAGGAACGCTATGAGCCGATATTAAAAGATATGCGATTTCCCGGTCCAATCACCTTCTACGACGATCCAACTTTAGCCGATTCCCATCATGCCATCGCTGGAGGGAGCCGTTTTGGCGACATTGAGGTATCAGTAAGATTGCTCCACACAACGGCGGATAGTGTCAGATCAACGCGATGCCCGAAGCGTCCCTCAGAGCAACCCTCAGGTCTCTGTTTCAAGCATCTCGGAGGAAACTGGTGGATGCGCTATTCATGGTTCACATATCCACCGAGAGAACGGGCAAATTTTAGTCAGTAGAACGAATACCATAAGCCGCTCTGCCCACACCCCGCCCCATCGCCAGGCAAGCCGTCAGCAAATAGCCCCCCGTCGGCGCGTCCCAGGCGATCATTTCGCCCACACAATACGTGCCCGGAACAGATTTCAGCATCAGGTGCTCATCCAGCGCAGTCCAGGCGACGCCGCCGGCGGTGGAGATGGCGGTGTCCATCGGGGCAGTGCCGGTGAGGGTGAGGGGCAATGCCTTGATGAGGCGGGCGAGCGCGGCGGGGTCTTTGGGCGGCGCGCCTTTTGTGACTTCATTGAGGAGGGCGATCTTTACCGCGTCCAGACGCGCGGCCTTGCGAAGGCGGTTTGAACCAGAGTCCTTTGGATTGGCGTTTTCGAGGCGCGCGGCAATGGCGGATTCGTCCGTATACGGCAGAAGATCCATCATGAGGGTGGCTGCGCCCGTCTCTGCCAATTCCTGCCGAAGCGCGGCGGAGAGCGGATAGACCGCGCCGCTTTCGATGCCCGCCCGCGTGATGACAAAATCGCCGCGCTGGGTCTTACCACCTGCGGCGAGGGTGACGCCCTTCACCGGCGCGCCCTCCTGCGCGGCAAGCAGGCGCGCGGACCAGTTCACCGTGAAGCCGCAATTGGACGGCGCGAACGGCTCGATCTCAACCCTGCGCGCGGCCAGAATGTCCGCCCACGCCCCATCTGATCCGAGGCGCGACCAGCTAGCGCCGCCAAGCGCCAGAATGGTGGCGTCTGCCGCAACGCGCGTTTCCCCTTCAGGCGTATCGAAAAGAAGCGCGCCGTCCGCGTCCCAGCCCTTCCAGCGATGGCGCGTGTGGAGCGTCGCGCCCCCTTCGCCCAGCCGTGCGAGCCAGCGGCGCAGCAGCGGCGAGGCTTTCATGCCAACCGGAAACACGCGCCCTGAGGAGCCCGCATAACTTTCAATGCCGAGGCCGGCCATCCAGGCGGTGATCTCCGCCGGCCCGAAGGCCTCTACCATTGCGGCAAGGCGCGCGTCCGGCGCAGTATACCGGAAACGGAATATCTCTTCGTCTTCCGAATGGGTGATGTTGAGGCCGCTTTTGCCGGCCATCAGGAATTTGCGCGCGGGGCTGGGCATCGCGTCATAGATGGCAACGCGCGCGCCGCCCTCCAGCGCCGCTTCCGCCGCCATCAGGCCTGCTGGCCCTGCCCCGATGATCACAATCTGTTTCATCCCGCCCCTTTAGCGGGCGGGCGCGGGAGTGGCCAGCGGCACCTCCCCCGGGAAACCACCCGATCAGGTGGGCTTCCCGTTTGCGCCGGCCGCGCCCCGCGCCTAGACTCTCCCGCCTCACTCCTGATGGAAACCGATTCCCCATGGCGAAGACATCCACGTCCGCTTTTGTCTGCCAGTCCTGCGGCGCGGTGGCCGCCAAATGGGCCGGGCGCTGCGAGGCGTGCGGGGAATGGAACACGCTGGTCGAAGAAGCCGTCTCCGCCCCGCCCGGCGCCCTGAAGGCTGAAAAGACCGGCACCAAGCGCGGGCCGAAGGCAGAGTTCGTCGCGCTGGACGCGGAGACAGAGACGCCGGACCGGATCGTCATCGGCGTTGAGGAACTCGACCGGGTGTTTGGCGGGGGCATCGTGCCGGCCTCTGCCACGCTGATCGGGGGCGATCCGGGCATCGGCAAGTCCACGCTGCTGTTGCAGGCGGCGGCGCGGCTGGCCAGGAATGGCGTGAAGACGGTCTATGTCTCGGGCGAGGAAGCCGCTGCGCAGATCCAGGAACGGGCCAAGCGGCTGAAAGTGGCCAATTCGCCGGTACAGCTCGCCACCGAGACAGACCTGCGCAAGATCCTCGCCGCGCTGAAGGAAGGCGCGCCCGATTTCGTGGTGATCGATTCCATCCAGACGCTCTGGTCGGACAGCCTGGAGGCCGCGCCGGGCTCTGTTGCGCAGGTACGGGCCTGCGCGCAGGAGCTGGTGCGCTGGGCGAAGAAATCTGGCGCGGCGCTGGTGCTGGTCGGCCATGTCACCAAGGAGGGCACGATCGCGGGCCCGCGCGTGGTGGAGCATATGGTCGACGCGGTGTTCTATTTCGAAGGCGAGCGCGGGCATCAGTTCCGCATCCTGCGCGCCGTGAAAAACCGCTTCGGGCCGACCGACGAGATCGGCATTTTCGAAATGCACACTTACGGCCTTGCCCCGGCCAAGGAGCCTTCAGCGCTTTTCCTCTCCACCGAGGATGAAGGCGGCGGGGGCACCGCGGTGTTTGCCGCTATGGAGGGCTCGCGCCCGGTTCTGGCCGAGGTGCAGGCGCTCGTCGCCAAGAGCCCGTTCGGCACGCCCCGGCGCAGCGTGATCGGGTTTGATGCCGGGCGGCTCGCCATGCTGATGGCCGTTCTGGAGACCCGCTGCGGGGTCAATTTTGCGGGGATGGATGTCTATCTGTCTGTGGCTGGCGGCTACAAGATTACCGAGCCTGCGGGCGATCTGGCTGCGGCCGCAGCGCTGCTCTCATCGCTGGCGGGAAACCCCGTTCCCAAGCGCTCGGTCTTCTTTGGCGAAATCGCGCTTTCTGGTGCAATCCGGCCAGCGCCGCGCATGGACCAGCGCCTCAAGGAAGCCGCGCGGCTCGGTTTCCACACGGCCTTCGTGCCTGAGGGCAGTCCAGCAGCAGAGAGCGGCTTGACGGTGACCCCGATTGCGCGGCTTATCTCCCTCGTCGACTTACTCGCGCCGGACGCGCCTAATGCTTGAATCCATTTCAGCTTTTGACGGAATTGTCGTTGGCGTGATCATCGTTTCGGCGATCATGGCGTTCGCGCGCGGCTTCCTCAGAGAACTCGCCACGCTGGGCGCCTTCATCGGCGCGCTCGCCGCGGCTTACTACGCCCGCAAATTCTTCAGCACGACCGTTGCCGGCCTGATGCCCGAAGGCACCCACCCGCTGGCGCCCGATATCATCCTCGTCGTGACCGCCTTCCTGATCGTCTATGTGATCGTTGCCTGGTTTGGGCAGAGCCTGTCGAAATCCATCATGACCAATGGCGAGATCGGCATGTTCGATCATATCGCCGGTCTGATTTTCGGCCTTTTCCGGGGTTTGATTGCGCTCGTCTTCTTTGCCGTGCTGCTGAACGTTGCTGTCGAGCATGACCGCGTGCCGCCCTTTATCTCGGAGAGCTTCAGCTATCCTTATCTCGAGCAGATTGCCGATACGGTGACGGGTGAAGCCGAAGAAGCGGGCCGCGAAATCGAAGCCCTGCGCCAGCAATAGCGGCTTCGGCTTGCCAGCCCGGGCAGGACCGCTAGTCTCTCGCTCAGCAAGGACCGGGGACATTCATGAAGATCTGCGCGCCACAATCTGTCAGGCGGCCGCTTCTGGCGGCGCTCACAGCCGCCCTGCTAACGGCCTGCGCCACGCAGCCTGCGCCGCCTGAGCCCGTCGTGCCCATGCCGCAGGAGACAGTTACCGACATCCTCCGCGCGCAGGTTGTGACCGCAATAGCCCTCTCCCCGGATGATCCGGGCATTGCCGCGCTGGCCAAGGCTGTTTCCGGGGCGAACCTCGTCAGCTTTGAAGGCGGCGGGCCGCCCTACCGGGAGAACGCTGCGCTGAAGAGCGCCCTTACCGAAGCACTCGTCCAGTCCGGGCAACTCGGCCTCCTGATATTGGATGTCCCCTGCGATGGCGCAGCGGTCCTGGATGAATATGCAAGCGGCGTGGCTACAAGCACGCTTGCGGCAGACCTTGTTCGCGAGACGCCCCTCTATGAGGGCCAGAAATCCGCCGCCCTCGCCGACATGCTGACGCTGCTGCGCGGCTGGAACGCCGTGAACGCGGACCAGCCCGTGCGCGTGGCCGGCATGCACTGCGATGTCGCCGCGCAAGCTGATCCTGACCGGCTCGCCGTCTTCTGGGGCCTCGACCAGCTTCCTGCCCATACCGGCGAGAAGGATATGGCGGCAGCGGCGAGGCATTATGGTGAACCGGCGGCAAACCATGTGTGGATCGTTCAGACCGATGACGCGGTGCTCTCAGATATCATCCCGGCCGCTGGCTGGATCGATATGCGCGCCTTGCCAGAAAGGGCCGATGTGGCGACCTGGCGGCAGGAGAAGGCTCAGACGCTTCCCCTTCTGCGGCCCGCGCATCCGTCCTCTGCCGGCATCCTTTTCCGTCACGCAGGCCTCACACTCGCAGAGCCATTCTGAAACACTCTTTGTGATTTGATGACAGGAATGTCACTGCCGGGCTTTCGCCGGAAGTCGAACCGGCCTATATCCCCGCCAAGGCATAGGCCCCCCACCAGCAAAGCCGGAACGTCCGATGGTCTTTTTCGATCATGATGACGATAAACCCCACGAAGAATGTGGAGTTTTCGGAGTCTTTGGCAGCCTTGAAGCAAGTCTGCTGACAGCATTGGGGCTCCACGCCCTCCAACACCGAGGACAGGAAGCGGCCGGTATCGTCAGCTTTGACGGCAAGCGCTTTTCGTCCGAGCGCCATATGGGCCTCGTCGGTGAGAGTTTCGGCGGAGACCTTCGCCAGCGCCTCCCCGGCCACGCCGCCATCGGCCACAACCGATACTCCACGCAGGGCCGCCCGATGGCCCGCAATATCCAGCCGATCTTTGCAGACCTTGATACCGGTGGTTTCGCCGTGGCGCATAACGGCAACCTGACCAATGCCCGCATCCTGCGCCAGGAACTCGTGCGCAATGGCGCGATCTTCCAGTCCACGATGGACACCGAAGTCATCCTGCATCTGGTCGCTCGCAGCCCGAAGAAGAAATTCGTCGAGCGGCTCGTCGATGCGATGCACCAGATCGAAGGTGGCTACGCCCTCGTCGGTATCACCGGCAAGAAGCTGATCGGCGCGCGTGACCCCATCGGCCTTCGCCCGCTGATCCTTGGCCGTCACGGCAAATCCTATGTGCTCGCCTCGGAAACCTGCGCGCTCGACATCATCGGCGCCGAGTTCGTGCGTGAGATCGAGAATGGCGAAGTGGTCGTCATCAGCGAGGAAGGCATCGAGTCGATCCGCGCTTTTCCGCCGCGCCCGCCGAGCCCGTGCATCTTCGAATACGTTTACTTCGCCCGCCCCGACAGCTTCATTCAGGGCCGCTCGGTCTATGAAGTGCGCCGCCGGATGGGTAACCAGCTCGCGCTTGAAACGCATGCCGACGCGGATGTGATCGTGCCGGTGCCAGACTCCGGCGTGCCGGCCGCGCTCGGCTTCTCGGAAGCCTCCGGCATTCCCTTCCAGATGGGCATCATCCGGAACCATTATGTCGGCCGGACCTTCATCCAGCCGACCCATACGGGCCGCCAGACCGCCATCTCGAAGAAGCACAGCCCCAACCGCGCCGTGCTTGAAGGCAAACGCGTGATCCTGGTCGACGATTCCATCGTGCGCGGCAACACGTCCAAGAAGATCGTCCAGATGGTGCGCGAGGCCGGCGCCCGCGAGATCCATTTCCGCTCGGCCAGCCCGCCGATCGTGAACCCGGATTTCTACGGCATCGACATGGCGGCCAAATCCGAACTCTTCGCGGCGACCCACACGCATGAAGAGATGGTCCGTGAGCTGAAGGTCGAAAGCCTTGGCTTCCTCTCCGTCCCCGGCCTCTACAAGGCGATCGGTGAACCGGTTCGTAACGGGATGCAGCCGCAATTTGCTGACCATTGCTTCACCGGCGACTATCCGACACAGCTTCTCGATCATCAGCGCGCCCAGGCGGACAAAGAGCGCCAGCTCTCCCTGCTGGACGATGTGTGAGCCCCGCGCTAAAGCCGCGCGATGACCACTCCACCTCGCCTCGTTCTCGTCACCGGTGCCTCCCGCGGCATCGGCCGCGCTATCAGCCTTGAGCTTGCCCGTCAGGGAAATATCGTCGTTGCCGTTGCCCGCTCCAAGGCGGCGCTTGAAAAGCTCGACGATGAAATCCGGGGGCTCGGCTCTGAAGCCGTCCTCGTCCCGATGGACCTCAAGGACACCAAGGGCATCGAGACGCTCGGCAAGATCATCGCGGAGAAGTTCGGCAAGCTCGACGGCTTTGTCGCCAATGCCGGCATCCTGGGCACGCTTGGCCCGCTCGAAACCTGCGGCCCGCGCAGCTTTGAGGAAACGATCCAGGTGAACCTCACGGCCAACGCGCATCTCATCCGCGCGCTTGGGCCCTCTCTGCACCGCTCCGAGAGCCCGCGGGCGGTGTTCATCACCTCCGGCGTCGTGCCGCGCCCGCGTGCGTTCTGGGGGCCGTATCAGGCCTCCAAGGCGGGCCTGGAAGCCCTCGTCAAAGCCTGGGCCGATGAGAGCGAGAAGATGGCGCTGCGCGTCAACCTGTTCGACCCCGGCGCCGTGCGCACCGGTATGCGCGCTGAAGCGATGCCGGGCGAAGATCCGATGACGCTGCCCACGCCTGAAGACGTGGCGAAGGAACTGGTGAAGCTCGTCGCGCCGGAAGAGACCCGCACGGGCGCTCGCCTCGTCTATCGCGAGTTGGCCGCGAGCTAAGCCTATTTCGCCGGCGCGCCGGAAAGGGCCTTGGCCTCAGCCGCTTCGGCCATCGCCACTGCCGCCACCGCGCCATGCGCGGGCACAGGGCTGCGCGCGAGGCCCAGACAGGCCGCATAGAACCCTTCATCCGCTGCACCGAGCGGATCGGGGAGGTCAGCGGCAATGTCTACGCGCACTTCATAGGGCGTCGTGTTTTTGAGGCGCCTTGTGAGGAAGTCGATGTCGATCTCGCCGGAGGGATAGACCACCCGCATACTGCGCTCGCGCAACTCGGCAGCGCGGCTGGCGCGCAGCTTGGCCTTGCCACCGCTGGCATAGTCGAAGACCGCTTCGGCCTCGTCGATATGGGCGGTGTGCACCTTGCGGCCTGTGGCCTCGACATGGGTGAATTCGCGGCCAAGCATCATGGCAGCAAGATCCAGATCATGGATCATGAGATCCCAGATCACCGAGACATCCCCTGCCCGGCCGCCGGGCGCGGGCGGGCCGGAGCGAACCGACTCAATGAGGAGCGGCTTTTCCTTGATTGCCAGCACACCCATCGCCATCGCGACGAAGCGTTCCTGATGGCCCACTTGCAGGATACGCCCGCGGGCTGCGGCTTCATCGGCCAGGTCGCGGGCGGCAATCCCTGTCAGGGCGAGCGGCTTTTCGACCAGTACATGGCAGTGGGCGTCGATCGCCTGGCGGGTGAGTTTCTCGTGCCAGACGGCGGGGACAGCGATGACCACGGCGTCACAGAGGCCGAGGAATTCGGCATAGTCGGCATAGCCCTGGGTGCCAAAGGTATCAGCGAGTTTCTGGGCGCGTTCGAGGTCTACATCGAAGATGCCGACGAGGTCTGCACGCGCGGAGGCGGCGGCTTTCTGCGCGTGGTAACTGCCGAAAACACCGGCGCCGGCGACGCCTACTTTGAGCTTGGTCATTCCTGCCCCGTTCCCTTTTTATCTGGGCGACATGCCATGCCCCGGGCGGCTTCTGCAAGCCTTCGCGGCAGGCTGGGCCTGCGGTCAACTCTGGGGTTTCTTCGGGTCACCCCCTTCACATAGTGGGTCAGGCAGGTCATCTGAATGGGACAAAGCCGGACAGTTCAGGACAATCCAGGACAGTTCGGGACACCAGAAGACACCCCAAAGGAAGAAACGCCCATGTCCAAACTGACCTCGACTGACTGGAGCCTCGCGGCGCGCCCCGTCGGCATGCCCAAGCTTTCCGACTTCGCCAGCCGCTCCGTTGACGTGGCCGATCCGAAGGATGGCGAGATCCAGGTCGTGAACACATGGATGTCGGTCGACCCCTACATGCGCGGTCGGATGTATGATCGGGAGAGCTATGTGCCCCCGTTCCAGATCGGCGAGACGCTTCAGGGCGGCGCAGTCGGGCGGGTTACGGCCTCGTCCCATCCTGACTACAAGACCGGAGACCTTGTCTCCTCGATGCTGGGCTGGCGAACGGCGTGGGTAGCCGCGCCGCAGGCCGCGATGGTGCAGAAGCTGCCCAATACCGGCCTGCCCGAGAGCGCCTATCTGGGCGTTGCCGGTATGCCGGGCCTGACGGCATATGCCGGCCTCCTGCGTGTGGGCGAGATGAAGGAAGGCGACACGGTGTTTGTCTCCGGCGCGGCCGGGGCGGTCGGCTCAACCGTCACCCAGATTGCCAAGATCAAGGGCTGCACGGTCATCGGTTCGGCCGGTGGCAAGGAGAAGTGCGCGTTCGTCAAATCGCTCGGCGCCGATCATGTGGTTGATTATAAGGAGGCGGGCGGTTTTGACGGGCTCGTCGCCGCGCTGAAGGCAGCGGCGCCCAAGGGCATCGACGTCTATTTCGACAATGTTGGCGGCGATCATCTGACCGCGGCCATAGAGGTCGCCCGGCCGATGGCGCGCATGGCGCTCTGCGGGATGATCGCGCAGTATAACGAGACCGGCAAACCCACCGGCCCGCACAACATCATTCAGGCCGTTGGCAAACAGTTGAAGCTTCAGGGCTTTATCGTATCCTCACATGCGGATATGACGCCCGCCTTCCACGCCGACATGGCGAAATGGATCGCGAGCGGCAAAATGAAATACGAGGAGACAGTCATGAACGGTATCGAGAAGGCGCCAGACGCTTTCCTCGGCCTTTTTACCGGTGCCAATACCGGCAAGATGCTTGTAAAGGTTTGATTTTATGGTAGCTATCGGAGGTCGATACTGTATCGACCTACCGGGGATCCCATAACATGATTACAAGACTGACTGCACTCGTTGCAGCACTATTTCTTTCTGCCTGTGTATCTGCTTTTGAGCCCGTCAAATTTGACAGGGCCGCAACACCGATCACGACCATCGCGATCAGTAAGGACATGGCCTATGACCGCCCAAGCGCCTATGGCGGAGCAGGCGCCAGCGCGGCATTCGGCGCAATCGGCGGCATTGCATCAGCAGCCATTGCTGAGGATCGCGCAACCAAACTTGACGCTGCCCTCTCAATAGCCAATTTCGATGCCGAAAAACTGCTGGAGGAGGTTTTCGCTTCCGAGCTTACGGGCGCCGGTTTTGAAGTCAGTGTGAAAGATTTCGGCCCTCGCCCAAAGAATTCCATGGCCGGTGCATCCATCAAAGTTCCATACAAGTCCTTCGAAGGTGCTCCTAAAGACGTCGACGCTTACCTTGATGTGGTTATGGGGTGGGGATACTCGGCAGCGCAATCAACGCTCTGGGTTCCTGTTGTCGGTATTGATATCAATCTTGTCTCCGCAACAGATTCCAAAATTCTGGCGAAGGACGGCGTCGGCTACGGCCCAAAGCAGTTCCGCGAAGGAACCACATTCATACTTCACGACGAAGCTAAGGGCTTCAAATCATTCGATGAGCTCGCTTCAGATCCAGAAGCAGCTGCCAAAATGCTGACCGAAGCGATCCTTGCAACCGCACAAGTTGCCGCCTCCAAAATCAAATAGCGTCCGATCCAGAAATGTGGAGCGGAGTACATCCGCTTCACGCTTTTGATCCAGTGCACATCAACAAGGGTTTGGCCTTGTGGGTGATTGACTTGCGAGTCATATCCCAACCAAATTTTTGATTGGACTGGATACTATGGCTGCCCTGTTTGACGCCTATATCATGGTTGACTGGAGCGCGGCGGCTAAGCCGTCGCTCGGCGCCAATTCGATCTGGATCGGTATCCTGGCGAAGGATGCCCGTCTCAAGCTGCAATATCGCGGCGTGAATATCGACACGCGCCTGAAGGCCCGCGCCTTCATCGAGGACATGGTCGCCAAGCTGCGCAAGCGCGGCGACAAGGTGCTGATCGGGTTCGACTTCTCCCTCGGCTTCCCGGCGGGAACGGCGGCGGCGCTGGGCCTCAACACATCCAGCCAGGCGCCCTGGGCCGCCACCTATGCCCACCTTGCCACCAAGCTGAAGGACAAGGCGGACAATTCCAATGCCCGCTACGCCATCGCCGCTGGCCTCAACTACGCGATTTCCAAAGGCCCCTTCCCGTTCTGGGGAGCGCCCACGCGCGATGTGGTCTCCACGCTATCGGCCACCCGCCCGGACTATAGCGGCGCGGCGCTGGCCGAATACCGGACCTGCGAAAACTACCTTAAAGAGAAAAAATTGGGCCAACCCAAATCGGTCTGGCAGCTGGCTTACACAGGCTCTGTGGGCAGCCAGACGCTGACCGGCATTCCACATGTCCATGCCCTTCGGCAGACCTGGCCGACCTCCAGAATCTGGCCATTCGAGCTCCCCACCGAGCCACTTACCGCCGGGTCTCTGGAGGGTATCGACGTCGTGATGGCCGAGATTTACCCCGCCCTGGTGAAAGCAAAGCCGGAAAAAGGTGAAGTTGCCGATGAGGCCCAGGTTCGCCAGATCGCCCGCCACTACGCCGATCTGGACGAAAAAGGGGGTCTTCCGGCCGCTTTTTCCACAGCCAAATCACTTTCCCCTGAACAAAACCAGCACGTGATCGAAGAAGAGGGCTGGATTCTCGGGGTTTAGCCCGTGTTTATAGGGCGTCCGGCATATTCACGGTCAACGAATCGTGGGTAAGTCGGCCCAATGGCGTGCAAGCGTCATTTAACCTAGAGGAGAACCCCTATGAACAAGGGTGAACTGACCAAAGCGGTGGCAGCAGCTTCCGGCCTGTCGCAAAGCGACGCCGGCAAAGCCGTTGACGCGCTGTTTGACACCGTCGCTGCGGCAGCAAAGTCACGCCAGCAGGTTGCAATTGCCGGCTTTGGCACTTTCTCGGCCAAGACCCGGAATGCGCGCGAAGGCCGCAACCCGGCAACCAAAGAGACGATCAAGATCCCCGAGAAAACCTCCCTGGCTTTCAAACCGGCATCGGCTCTGAAAGACATCTAAGGTTCTGGTCCCTGCGGGGACTGTTCCGGATCAGGCGGCGCGCTCCACACCGGGGCGCGCCGCTTTCCATTCCAGCAGCATGAATTGCGCCATCCCCGCCACGAAGACGGCGATGAAAGCCCCTTCCAGAACACCGGCAGCCCCGCGGCCGAGCGGAATGGCCAGCCAGTAGCAGACCGGGATCATCACCAGGAAGAACGAGCTGATATGGATGGCGCTGGGCAGCCAGACCATGCCTTGCGCGCGCAGGGCAAAGGAGGCAGTCGCCTGAAGGCCATCAAACACGGTCACCGCCGCCGCCAGCCAGAGGAGGCCGGCAATGGCGGGCGCAATGGCGATACCGCCAATGATCGCGTCCTCGCGCACCAGCAGGCGCGAGATCGGCCCGGCGAAGATCACCAGCAGCACCCCAAGAACGATCCCCATCACAAAGGTGGCCGCCACCCCGAGGCGCCCGGCATTGCGGACTTCTTCCTGATTGCCCCGCCCGATGGCTTCGGCCACGCGGACAGATGTGGCCGTGGCGATGCCCAGATAGAACATGAAGCAGACGCCGATGACCTGAACCGAATAGCCATAGACGGCGTTGGCCGCGATGGAGACCCAGGTGGCAATGATGAAGGTGATATTAAAGCCGCCATATTCGGCGATGTTGGAAATGGCCGTGCCCCCGCCAACGGACAGCTGACGGCGCGCCTCGCCTTTTTCCGCCGGTGGGGAGCGGCGGAAGGCGGGCGTGAGCGTCGCCACGAAGATCAGCAGGATGATCGTGATCAGCCAGCGTGTGCCCGTGGTGGCCCAGGCAACGCCCTCTGCGCCCATCTGGGGGAAGCCCCACCAACCCGCCACAAGCGCAAGGTTGGCGAAGAGGTTTATGACCACGCCGACATACATCACGATGGTGACCAGCAGAGGCCGGCGCAGCGCTTCGAGATAATAGGAGCAGGCCTGGGAGATCATGTGCCCGGCAAGGCCCAGCGCCAGGATGCGCGTGACCGAAGCGGTCGAACTGGCGACGACCTCTGGCGTAACAGATGAGGGGGCCTCGCTTGCCGGAGCAATCGTGACAAACACCCAATGGAAAAAGGGATCGGAAATCGGCAGGAGCGCCGCCGTGAATACCCCGCCCATTAGGACGGCCCACCAGAGACCGCGCCGGAAAATCCGGCCCGAGCCTGCCTCCCTGCCCGTTCCGAGCATTTCAGAGGTCAGCACCTGGATACCCAGAAGGATGCCGATCCCAAAGCCAAGCGAGATGCTCATGGGCAACCATGCCGACAGCACGAAAGCCAGTTCGCCGGGCGCATACTGGCCCAGCACGATGGCGTCCGTCAGGCCCATGAGCATCATGGCCATACGGCTGACGGCGATGGGCACCGACAGGCGGATCAGGTCCGCAATATCCTTTGGCCGTGCCCAGGCGGGCAGGCGCGACGTCGCCGCCATGACTGCCCTCCCTTTGATACGTTTCAGGTCTGTGCCTGATTTCTGAGCAGCCGGGCGTGATGCCTGAAAGGCGGCGGGAGAGCAAGATACGCAGGGAAGGATTTTTCCGGCGATGCGGGGCGGCAACACTTGTTGCGCGTAACGCTCAGTGGGCGGATGGGTTGAGGTGCTTTACAACACGCGCCTGCTAGTCCGCTCCGCGGCGTCTGCTTACGCAGCGCCCGGGAGCGGATGGCTTGGATTCGAGCGCTTAGCCTGCCTTGCGGGCGGTTGCCGCTTCGACTTCGGCGGCCTGGAGTTTTTCGGCTACGAGGAAAGCGAGTTCCAGCGCCTGTTCGCCATTGAGACGGGGGTCGCAATGGGTGTGGTAGCGGCTGGAGAGGTCTTCTTCGGAGATCGCCTGCGCGCCGCCGATGCATTCGGTGACGTTCTGGCCGGTCATCTCGAAATGCACCCCGCCCGGATAGCAGCCCTCGGCCGAGAGCACGTCGATGAACTGGCGCACTTCGGAGAGGATGCGATCGACGGGCCGTGTCTTGAAGCCGGTGCCGGTTTTCAGCGTGTTGCCGTGCATGGGATCACACGACCAGACGACCGTGCGGCCGGATTTCTTCACCGCGCGGGCCAGCGGCGGCAGGCCAGATTTCACGCCTTCCGAACCGAAGCGCGAGATCAGCGTGATGCGGCCGGGCTCGTCTTTCGGGTTCAGC
>JBKBIZ010000230.1:0-676 GCA_046293975.1 Hyphomonas sp.
GGCGTTGATGGACGTCGATCAGCTTCAGGCGGGGGTTCGAGCCTGGCATGGCGTGGCGCTGGAAGAAGGTCTCCCCCTCGATCCCGTCCGGCGCTCGGATGATCGAGACCGGCCGGTCGGCGACGTGAGGCAAAATCCGCTCCGCCGCCGCCTCGTAATAGCGCGCCAGATCGGCCTTGGTGATCGCCGGCCGACCGCCGGCGGCGGGCCACAGGATCTTGTCGGGCTTGGACAAGGTGACGCCGGCGACGACGACCTTGCCGGATGCGGAGGTTGAAGCGGTCTTGGTCTTCCGGACGGCGGGCTTGGCGGCCACAGGCGCCTGCGGATCGTCGGTCACGTCCTGGGCCGGCTTGTCCTCGCGGAGGCCCTTGAAGGCCGCGTGCCGCAACGATCCGCCCTCGGTCAGGCCGCCATGTTCCAGCTCGGCGACCAGCACGGGCTTGACCCAGTGGATCTCCTTGCCGCCGCGCGGCGCACCCTTGCCCACGAACGGAGAGGCGTCGGCCGCCGCATCCTTCAAGGCCGGCAGCAGGGTCTTCAGCAGGGGCTGGGCGTAGCCGGTGCCGACGCGGCCGAGGTGGCGCAGGCCCTTGCCCTGTTTCTCGTCGACGTCCTGCACCCCGACGATCAGTGAGCGGAAGCGGTCGCCTTCCGAGGTCCAGCCGCCGATGAC
>JBKBIZ010000231.1:0-675 GCA_046293975.1 Hyphomonas sp.
CACCCTGGACTTCCCCGGCGGGGAGCGGCTGGCGATCACGAACAATGGCGCCTACCTGGACGCCCGCCTGACCCTCCCGGACGCCCGGCGCGGGCGGGTGCGGGGCGTGTGGGGCAACTTCGACGGGGTGACCACCAACGACCTGACTGCGCGCGGCGGCGCGGCCCTGAGCAGCCCCGTGACGCCCGCCGACCTGTACGGCACCTTCGGGAACTCGTGGCGGGTGCCGAGCGCCGCCGAGTCGCTGTTCGTATACGACACCGGCGAACGCTTCGGCCGCTTCGACGATCCGGCCTTCCCGTCCGCACCGGCGGTCGTCCCGGCCGGCGCAGCCGCTGGCGCCGAGGCGACCTGCCGCGCGGCGGGCGTCACTGATTCCCTCCTGCTGGACCGCTGCGTGACCGACGTGGCCCTGACCGGCAACGCGCGCTTCGCGGCGAGCAGCGCCGAGACGCAACCGGCCCGCGATCAGGTGCGCCTCGCCCTGCCGGACCTGACCGTCACCGCGTTCAGCGCCGCGTACAGCGGCACCTGCGCGGGCGGCGCGCCCCTCGTGAACGCCCGCGTGACCGTCCGGAACGTCGGCGCGGCCCCCAGTCCCGCCCGCAGCGACGTGGGCCTCGCGCAGGTCGTGGACACCCGCGACGAGACCCTGAGCGCCGGGTACCGTGGCAA
>JBKBIZ010000232.1:0-671 GCA_046293975.1 Hyphomonas sp.
GAGATCTCCTCGGAGGTGGCCGACGGCGCCCAATCGCTCATCCGCGAGCAGGTCGAGATGGGCGTCGCCGCCCGAATGGCCGTGCTGGCCTCCCTCTCCGCGCGACTGGACAACGACCGATGAGCCGCGCCCGCCCCTTCGCCTTCAACAACGCCCGGCTGGTCGATCCGCAGAGCGGCTACGACGGCCCCGGCGCGGTGGTGGTCTTCGAAGGCGTCATCTCCGACGTCTCGAAGGGCAAGGATTTCAGCGACCTGTCGGACGACGTTCGCGTGATCGACTGCAACGGCGGCATGCTGGCCCCCGGCCTGATCGACCTGCGGGTCAAGACCGGCGAGCCCGGCGCCGAGACCAAGGAGACGCTGCGCTCGGCCGCCCAGGCCGCTGCCGCCGGGGGCGTCACCACCTTCGTGGTCCAGCCCGACACCCTGCCCGCCGTCGACGACCCGTCGGTGGTCGATTTCATCCGCCGCCGGGCCCAGGACATCGAGGCCGCCCACATCCTCGTCGCCGGCGCCGCCACCAAGGGCCTGGCCGGCGAGCAGATCGCCGAGATCGGGCTGATGCAGGAGGCCGGCTGCGTCTATGTCACCGACGGCGACCGGCCGATCGTCGATTCCAAGGTCATGCGCCGGGTGATGGCCTATGCCGCCACCTTCGGCATGGCCGTC
>JBKBIZ010000233.1:0-668 GCA_046293975.1 Hyphomonas sp.
AGCTTCGCCCTGGTGCCGCCGCTGCAGGTGCGGGTGATGGCCGCCGCCTCGGATGCGCCCAACCTGGCCTCGTCGGTCAATATCGGCGCCTTCAACCTGGGCAACGCCGTCGGCGCGGCCGTGGGCGGGGCGGTGATCGCCGGCGGGCTGGGCTATCCGGCGGTCGCCCTGGCCGGCGCGGCATCCGCGGCCCTGGGCCTGGTTCTGGTCCTCTTTCTGACCCGCAAGCGCGCGCCCGCCACGGCTCAGGCCATAGGCTGACGGCTCAGGCGCTGGAAAAGACGCGACCTCGGCCGACGCCGGGGTCGCGTCCGCCATGGCCGGCGTCGATGACGATCAGCGGCCGTTCGGCCCGACGCGGCGTCGGCGTCGAACGCGGCGCGGCTCGAGGCGCAGGCACGGCCCCGCCCACCGCCTTCAGATCCACGACGTAACGATAGTGGGCCACCCCGTCGCCGGGCGGCAGCAGGAAGCGGCGCTCGATCTCGCCGCTGGTGGCCAGGTCCAGTTCGACCCGCGAGGCGGCGCCCGCCCCGGCGACGCGCCAACCGCGCACCAGCCCCGTGCCCGATCCCGTCAGGCCGCGGCCCGGCGAAACCCCGGACAGCGCCACCACCACGCGCCCGTCGTCGCCGGCCTGCATCACCTCGCCGCGCGCGGTCCGGTCC
>JBKBIZ010000234.1:0-667 GCA_046293975.1 Hyphomonas sp.
ATATGACGACGCACCTGCCCAGCTATGAAGGCGTCCTCGACGCCGCCCGCCAGATCGCCGGCGTCGCCGTCCGCACGCCGCTGCTCGAAAGCCCTGCACTGAACGCTGTCGCCGGCGGCCGGGTCCTGATGAAGGCGGAAAACCTGCAACGGGCCGGGGCCTTCAAGTTTCGCGGGGCTTACAACCGCATCAGCCGGCTGACGGATGAGGAAAAGGCGCGCGGCGTCGTCGCCTTCTCGTCCGGCAACCATGCGCAGGGCGTGGCCGCAGCCGCCGCGATGGTCGGGACGCCTGCGATCATCGTCATGCCGTCGGACTCGCCGCAGGTGAAGATCGAGGGCGTCATCGGTTTCGGCGGCGAGGTGCGGCTCTACGACCGTTGGACCGAAAGCCGCGAAGAGATCGGCGCCGCCATCGCCGCCGAGCGGGGTTCGATCCTGGTCCCGCCGTTCGACGATGCCTTCATCATCGAGGGGCAGGGAACGGCCGCGCTGGAGATGCTGGACCAGGCCGATACGCCGTTTGACCAGCTGCTTTGCGGCGCCTCGGGCGGCGGGCTGTTGGCCGGGGTCAATCTGGTCATGGCCGAACGCAGCCCTTCGACCCAGGTGTTTGTGGTCGAGCCTGAGGCCTTCGACGACACCGCGCGGTCGCTGGCGGCGGGCGA
>JBKBIZ010000235.1:0-666 GCA_046293975.1 Hyphomonas sp.
CGCCGACGCCGCCGTCATCCTGATCGACGCGCGTCGGGGCGTCCTGACCCAGACGCGCCGTCATGCCTATCTGGTCAGTTTGCTGGGCATCCGCCACATCATCCTGGCGGTCAACAAGATGGACCTGATGGGCTGGTCGCAGGACGTCTTCGACGCCATCGTCGCCGACTTCTCCGCCTTCGCCGACCAGATCGGGCTCAAGTCCTTTGACGCCATTCCGATGTCCGCCCTGCGCGGCGACAACATCACCGAGGCCAGCGCCCATTCGCCCTGGTACGTCGGTCCGCCTTTGATGAGCCTGCTCGAGACGCTGGAGGTCGGGGACGATCTCCAGTCCGACCCCTTCCGCCTGCCGGTGCAATGGGTCAATCGCCCCGATTTGGACTTCCGCGGCTTCGCAGGTCAGATCGCCGCCGGGACCGTGCGGCCGGGCGATCCCGTCCGTGTCCTGCCGTCGGGCCGCACCTCGACCGTGGCCCGCATCGTCACCGCCGACGGCGACCTGGATCAAGCCGTTGCCGGCCAGTCGATCACCCTGACCCTGACCGACGAGATTGACGTCTCGCGCGGCGACGTCCTGGCCTCCGCCGACGCCCCGCCCGAGGCCGCCGACCAGTTCGAGGCCACCGTCGTCTGGATGGACGACGAGCCCCTGCTGCCGGGCCG
>JBKBIZ010000236.1:0-665 GCA_046293975.1 Hyphomonas sp.
ACGACTTCGGCCACGGCCTCGCGATAGGCCTGGTCATCGGCCTCGGGCGCGAAGGCTTCGGCCGGCGCGGCGGGGCCTGCAGGCGCGACCGCCCCCGTCAGCCACCCAGCGGCGCGCGCGGCGGCGGCCTCGGCCTGCGACAATGTCTCTCCCCGGCCAATGGCGCGGACGCGGCCCTGATGATGATCGAAACTCAGCAGGGCCGGATAGCGGGCCAGGATCAGATCGGGCCAGACCACCGGCCGTTCCCCCGTCGCCGGCCGCGCCCCGGCGTCATAGGCCGCCAGCCCCACCGTCCCCGCGCCCCAGGCCGGATCGCGCAAAGGGTCGAACAGATCGGCCTCGATCATCCCTACGTGAACCCGGTCCGGCGCCGTCGCCACATGGGACCAGCGGCCGCCCGGCCCGCCGTCGGACAGCAGGGCCAGGCCGCCGTCCGCTCCGCCGATCCCGGCCGCCACCGCCAGGGGGTCCGTCCACGGATGATCGTGGGTGACGACATGGGTCAGAACTTCGCTCACGCCGACAGCCGCGCCTCGATCCGCGCCCGCAGCGCGGCGTCAACGCCCAGGGCCTGGTCCAGATAGGCGTCCAGCGAACCGTGCCGCGCCTCGACCTCGGCGAAGGCCGCCTCCAGATAGGCGGGTTCGACACCCAGGAAGGCA
>JBKBIZ010000237.1:0-664 GCA_046293975.1 Hyphomonas sp.
CTCGACCTGAGCCTCGATGTCGGCCAGGGCCCGCTCGCCGAACACCGACAGTTCCGACGCCGCCAGGTAGCGCTCGCCGGGGTGTTCCATGATCGAGGTGGCGATGCGCAGGATCAGCCACGGCTGCTTCAGGTGGGCCGCCAGCATCTCGAACATCAGCGGTCCGCCGCCCTCGGCCAGGGCCTCGGCGTCGCGGGGGGCGAAGGTCGAGATCAGCCCGCCGTCCAGCGACGATTCGGCGGCCAGCAGAGCCTCGGGCGCGCCGGCGGCGAGCTGGGTGCGGTCGGCCAGGGCGATCAGGGGCGGGGTTTCGTGGAAGGGGCGCAGGGCCAGGGCTGGGCGTTCGCCGTCGACGGCCCTCAGGATGTCGGCGTCGCTCGCGCCGCACCGTCGCGCCAGCGCCGCCGCCCGACCCAGGGCCGGATTGCGCGAGGGATCGCCGCAGTCGCCGCGCGGTCCCTCGCAACGGTCCACCGCATCAGCCACCCCCGCCAGAGCCTCGGCCAGGGCCTGCGCCGCCTGGGCGCCCAGGCGCGCGGCGGACCGCTTGCCGCTGTGCGTCCTCAAAGTCGCGCCCGCGCCGGGATCGTTCAGATCGACGACGCCGGCCGCGACCGGCCCCGATCCCGCCGGCGCCGCCAGGCCCAGCCTGAAGGCCCCCGAC
>JBKBIZ010000238.1:0-663 GCA_046293975.1 Hyphomonas sp.
GATGGACGAGGCGGTTGCGGGGCACGCCAACCGGATCGAGGTGGAACTCGGCGAAGGAAACCGCCTGACGATCTCGGACAACGGTCGCGGCATCCCGGTGGACGAGCATCCGAAATTCCCGGGCAAGTCGACGCTCGAGGTGATCCTGACCACGCTGCACTCAGGCGGCAAGTTCTCGGGTAAGGCATATGCAACCAGCGGCGGCCTTCACGGCGTCGGCGTGTCGGTCGTCAATGCATTGAGCGACATGACGCGGGTCGAAGTAGCCCGGAACAAAGAGCTGTTCGCCCAGGAGTTTTCCAAGGGCGCACCGACCGGGCCGATCCGCAAGCTTGGGCCGACGCCTAACCGCCGCGGCACGACGGTCGCGTTCCACCCTGACCCGGAGATCTTCGGCGATCGGCTGTTCAGTCCGAAGCGGCTGTTCAAGCTCGCACGATCCAAGGCCTATCTCTACGCTGGCGTCGAAATCCGCTGGAAGTGTGCTGCCTCGCTCGCGTCGGACGACGTTCCTGCCGAGGCCGTGTTCCAGTTTCCCGGCGGGCTTGCCGATCACCTTGCGGAACAGGTGGGCGCTCGGGAATGCGTGACGGCCCAGCCCTTCGTCGGCCGCCAGGATTTCGCGGATGAGCAAGGGCGCGTCGAATGGGCGATCGCCTGGCC
>JBKBIZ010000239.1:0-662 GCA_046293975.1 Hyphomonas sp.
GGCGTCGGTGTTCGTGACCTCGACGTGCAGGCCGTTCGCGGCGCGGTAGATGTCGCCGGGGCGCATGGCGTCCGGGCCGACCATGTTCTCGGCGGCGGCCACGTACGCGCGGACCTCGGTGCCTTCGGGGATGTGGGCGCGCAGGTCGGCCAGGGCGCGCATGGCGCCCAGCACGGCGGCCGCGCCGCCCATGTCGTTCTTCATGCCGTACATCCCGGCCGGGGGTTTCATGGAGTACCCGCCGGTATCGAAGGTGATGCCCTTGCCGACCAGCGCCAGCACCTGCGTGACCTCGCCGCGCGCGGGAATGGTCACGCGGATCAGGCGCGGGCCGTGCGTGCTGCCGGCGGCGACGGCGGCCAGCAGGCCCATGCCGCGCGCCGTGATGTCCGCGCCGTCCCAGACGTCCACGTCCAGACCCAGGGCTTCCAGGCGGCGGGCCTCGCGGGCCAGCGTGGCGGGGTTCAGGACGTTGGCGGGCGCGCTGGTCAGGGCGCGGGCGAAGGTCACGCCGGCGTGCAGGCCGGTCACGCGGTCGGCCTCCCCGCTGTCCAGGCCGTCGGCGGCCAGCGTCAGCTCGGGGCGATCGGTGGGGGCGCGGTAGCGGGTGTCCTGCCACGCCCCGCTCAGGGTGGCCCCGGCCAGCGCGGCGGCGTGCGGGG
>JBKBIZ010000023.1:0-37276 GCA_046293975.1 Hyphomonas sp.
CGAGAAAGCCGGCATCGACATCGTTCGCAAGGCACTCGAAGCTCCGATCCGTCAGATCGCAGAGAACGCAGGCGTTGAAGGTTCGGTGGTCGTCAACACGATCCTGAACAACAAGTCGCGCTCCTACGGCTTCAATGCTCAGACCGAAGAGTATGGCGATCTCGTCGCTATGGGCGTCATCGACCCGGTGAAGGTTGTCCGCTCGGCTCTGCAAAACGCAGCATCGATCGCCAGCCTGCTGATCACGACGGAAGCCGGCATTGCCGAAGCTCCGAAGAAAGACTCCGGCGGCGGCGGTGGCATGCCCGGCGGTATGGGCGGCATGGGCGGTATGGACTTCTAAGTCCCGACTCCCGCTTTCCAGCGAAAACATCAGCAGCCCTCCGGAGCGATCCGGGGGGCTGTTTACTTTGGGTCACGATTGCCGCGCTGCCTGTCCCTTCGTAGCATTCCGCAAAACAAGACTGGCGGAGGAAACAATGGACTGGAATTTCGGTGACATGCTCGATGCGGTCGGTGAAGCGCTCGGCCCCAACGATCCTGCGCTGATCCACGGTGACCGTACGGTCAGCTGGCCTGAGATGACGGCCCGCTCCAACCGCATGGCGCGGGCGCTCCACGGGCTCGGCGCCAAACCCGGCGACAAGGCAGGCTTCTACCTCCGCAACCAGCCTGAATACATGGAGGCCCTCGCCGCCTGCTTCAAAGCGCGGCTGGCCCATGTCAACGTCAACTACCGCTACCGGGACGATGAACTCGTCTACATCTTCGACAACTCAGACGCGGCCGTGGTGTTCTTCGACACCGAATTCTCTGCCGAGGTCGAGCGTGTGCGCGGGCGCCTGCCGAAGGTCATCGCCTGGGTACAGATCGGCGGCGGCGAGATCCTGCCCTTTGCCCATGATTATGAAAAACTG
This sequence comes from Hyphomonas sp., assembly GCA_046293975.1. GTDB lineage: Bacteria > Pseudomonadota > Alphaproteobacteria > Caulobacterales > Hyphomonadaceae > Hyphomonas. Next base: position 918 of record JBKBIZ010000023.1, read on the forward strand.
GCATCTGAAGGCGATGCCTCGAAACTGAACATCCCGCGCTCCGGCGACGATCTGCTCCTCCTCTATACCGGCGGCACGACGGGCATGCCCAAGGGCGTGATGTGGACCCATTCCATCTGGCGCGAAGCCGGCATGGAAGGTGTCCGCAAGATCGGCGGACCGGTTCCGGCAAATCTCGACGAGCATGTTCAGAACGCCCTGACCGTCGGCAAATTCTCCCGCCAGATTCCTGCCTGTCCGCTGATGCACGGCACCGGCCTGTTCACAGCGATGGGCGCCATGCTCAACGGCGGCGCCATCGTAACGCTCACCGACAAGCGCAAGTTCGATCCGGTAAACCTCTGGGACACGGTGCACGCCAATAGCGTGACCAGCATGGCCATCGTCGGCGATGCCTTCGCAAAGCCCATGCTCAAGACGCTGGATGAAAATCCCGGCCGCTGGAATCTCTCCAGCATGCTCGCCATAATCTCCTCGGGCGTCATGTGGAGTTCCGAGGTCAAGCAGGGCCTTCTCCGCCACATGCCGCAAGTGGCGCTGACAGACAGCTTCGGCGCCTCTGAAGCGGTGGGCTTCGGCTCCTCCATCACCACAGCGGATGGCGGCACCAAAACATCAAAGTTCGAGATCGGGCCAAACTGCAAGGTGTTCACCGAGGACGGCCGCGAGGTCCAGCCCGGCAGCAGCGAGCCGGGCTATATCGCCCGCGGCGGCGCCGTTCCGCTGGGCTATTACAAAGACCCGGAAAAGACCGAAAAGACCTACAAGGTCTATGGCGGCATGCGCTACGCCGTGCCCGGTGACTGGTGCACCGTTGAGACAGACGGCACCATCACGCTGCTCGGCCGGGGCTCAAACTGCATCAACACCGCCGGCGAAAAAGTTTACCCCGAAGAAGTCGAAGAGGCCCTGAAATCGCATGCCTCGGTCACAGACGCTCTGGTTGTAGGCGTGCCCGATGAGAAATGGGGCCAAGCGATAACCGCTGTCGTCTCCCTCAATGGCGATGCCACGGAAGACGAATTGCGCGCTTTCGTTCAGTCAAAGATCGCCCGCTACAAGGCGCCCAAGCGTATCCTCTTCAAGGACAATCTCGGCCGCGCCCCAAACGGCAAGGCAGACTACAAGTCCATCAAGGCCTTTGCCTTGCAGGAACTCGGCATTCCGGGCTGAGGCTGCCCGGCCGGATCACTCCGCCTTGCGGCGCACGGTGCGGAAAACCGCGCTCGCTCGCGCTGCAAGGCCGCCGTCTTCCTTGACGATCCGGGCACTGACATGGATGAACTCGCCATCCACTGCGGAAACCTCGGGGTGAGCTTCAATCCACTCACCTTCCCGCGCAATTTCCATGAACTCCAGCGTCAGGCGAATCGTTACGGACATCTTGCCCGTCGCGCTCCACACGGCCCAGGCCAGCGCGCTGTCTGCAAAGGCCGACATCATCCCGCCATGCAGGAAGCCCATTCCATTGCAATGCCGGTCAAGCACCCAGAGGCCCGTGCGCATGTCCCCCGAAGCCGTTGCCCGATAGCTGGGTCCATTGTGAATCGTGAACTTGCCGCGCGAAGGCGTCAGCGCAAATCCTTCACGAGGCTCCAGATCGGTAACCTGGCTATCAGCCACCGGTATTGCCGAAGATCGTGTGGATCACGGTATCGCCCGGCTCGATGCCCAGTTCTTTGGCACGCCCACCTGGCAGCTCAAGAACCGCGCGCACAGGCACGCCCGGGCCAACAGACCGCAAGGATCCAGGCTGGGCATTGCGCGCAATTGCGGCCACGCGGCCATCCTCAAAGATGAAAAGCATGTCGAGCGGGATGCGCGTGTTCTTCATCCACATGCTGACCTGGCGGGTGATGCCAAAGTCAAACAGCATACCGGCGTCCTCGGCCAGCGTTTCGCGGAACATGAGACCCTGCTGGATCTCCTCCGGCGTCGTCGCCAGTTCGACCGTGAAGGCGTGGGTTGCCTCCCCGGACTTCACGCTGAGCGGTGACGTTTCCAGCTGGGCAAACGCGGCCTGAACGAACAGGGCCGCAACGAAGGCGAGGGAGAGGATGAAGCGCATCATGAGGCTGGTTTATCCATGCCTTTTGCAGGCGGCAAGCGCCGAACGCGGTTCTCGCGGCGCGTCTTTACAATAGAGACATGTTCACCCTTGGCGCCGCCCTCGATGACCACCTCGATGCGTGTGCCCGGCTCGATCTCGTCATAGCCAGCCTTCCGCAGCGCCACCGCATGAACGAAAACGTCAACGTCCTGCCCATCGCGCAGCACAAAGCCATATCCGCGCGTCCGGTTGAACCATTTCAGGGTGACCGTCTCATAATCAGGGCGCAGTCCCTGCTCTTGCGCCACGATCGCCCGGGGGCGCTCCATCTCGATGATGTGTGAGGTTTGCCAGCCCCGTTCCTTGCGGATGGCATCGCAGATAATCTTTGCGCCCTCATCCGCATAGCTTTCGCCATAATCGCGCAGGCAGGAGACATGCAGCATCACATCGCCCGTCATTGCTTCATCGGAAACAGATTCGGCAACAATGAAGCCATAGCCCTTGGCGCTATCAAACCACTTGACGTGGCCGATAACCCGCACGGCAGGCTCAGTGGCGGCCGCCTCAGACTCTGTTTTGGCTGCAATCTTAGTCATCAACCCAAATTCCCCAGCAGGGAAACCTAGAGCGTGCAGGAGCGCTTGTCACGCGGTCTTAACCCATAGGCAGGGTCAGAAATCGCACAAACGTCCAGAAATTGACCAATGCGGGGGAAGTCTGGTGGCAGTCCCTAGGGGAGTCGAACCCCTCTTTTCAGGTTGAAAACCTGACGTCCTAACCGATAGACGAAGGGACCGCACCGGCTTGAGAACCGGGCATATAGCGGGTGATTTCCGACACCGCAACCCGTTTCAAACGCTGTTTTGCAGAAGATTCACAGCATTGCTGCATCCAGTATTTCGAGTTGCACCCGCTTGCGGCCATTCCACTGGTCACACTTGAGGCGTCCAGCCAGGCCAACACGCTGGCCGGTGCGCAGCAGATCGCCCATCGGCTCATCGGCAACGCGCCAGGCGATACACTCAATCCGCCCGGTATTATTCTCCGCCGTGAAGCGCAGATGATTGGCGCCAATGCGGCGTACGCCCGTCGGCGTCACATCGGTCATCGCAAAGACAGGCTCCGGCGCGCCAACCCCAAACGGCCCGAGCGCGGCAACCTGATCATAGAGCGCCGTGGTGGCGCTGCCCGGCGAGAGAACCGCGTCGATATGCAGGTCCAGCGCCGCGTCCCGCTCGGCTTTGAACTCCGCCATATGCGCCACCATCCAGTCGTCAAACGCGGCGATCTGGTGAGGCTCCAGGCTGAGGCCGCCCGCCATCGCGTGCCCGCCGCCTGAAAGGATGACGCCTTCCCGCGCAGCCGCAGAGATCGCATCGCCGAGGTTCACGCCCGTCACGGAGCGGCCCGATCCCTTGGCTACCGGCCCAAGACCTTCGCCCCAGCCGATGATGATCGTGGGCAGATGGAACCTGTCTTTCAGGCGGCCCGCGACGATGCCGATCACACCCGGATGCCAGCCCTCGCCTGCCGCAATAATAATGCCGCGATCAGGGTTGGCCGCCAGCGCCCGTTCGGCCTGCGCGGCCGCCTCATCCTGGATGGCCGCTTCCACAGCGCGGCGCTCATCATTGAGGGCATGCAGCCGCTCGGCCAGCGCAATCGCTTCGCCCCGGTCATCCGTCGCCAGCAGTTTCGCCGCCAGCCACGGGTCACCCACCCGGCCTCCTGCGTTCAGGCGCGGTCCCAGCAGGAAGGTGGCATGATACACGCTGTCGATCTGGCCAATCCCGCTGACATCCGCCAGCGCCCGCAGGCCAACATTCTCCCCGCGCGACATGATGGCGAGGCCCTGACGCACAAACGCCCGGTTCACGCCGGTCAACGGAGACATGTCGCACAGCGTGCCCAGCGCGCAGAGATCCAGATAGGGCAGAATATCCGGCAGGCCGCCCGGCGGCGCGATAGTCCGCTGCCGCGCCAGCCGGTTCATCGCAGCGGCAAACACGAACACGACGCCCGCCGCCGCCAGATGGCCTTGCCCCGAAGTGCAGTCCGGCCGGTTCGGGTTCACCAGCGCAGCCGTCTCCGGCAGATGGCCCGACATCAGATGGTGATCAATCACGACAACCGGCAGGTCGATGGCCACCGCCTCATCCAGCGCCCGCACAGCTGCCGCGCCGCAATCAACAGTGATAACAAGATCATAGCCCTGCGCTTTCAGGAACCGGAAGGCTTCCGGTGACGGGCCATAGCCCTCTTCCAGACGGTCAGGAACATAGAGGCCCAGCTCCCTGCCCCAGGCGCGGAAATAACGCGCGAGAATGGCCGAGGATGTGCCCCCATCAACGTCATAATCGGCAAACACGCAGACGCGCTTTCCGTCGAGGATGGCGTCCAGAATAATGCCTGCCGCCTTGTCCATATCGGCAAAGATACTCGGATCGGGAAACAGCTCGCGCAGCGTGGGAGAAAGGTAGCTCTGGGCGGATTCCGGGGTGACGCCCCGTCCCGCCAGAAGGCGCGCCACAAGGTCAGACCCCGCCGCCGCCGGCATCAGCCGCCGCACCAGCGCCTCGTCCACATCCGCCAGCCGCCAGCGGCGCCCGCCCGCCGAGCGTTCCACGCCCAGAAATGGCAAGTCTTGAACGGTGGCGGGCTGAGACATGTCGTGACCTTCAGGAGAATCAGTTGCCCACAGTAAACCCAACCGCCGTTCCCGTGAAATCGATCGCTGCACAGGGGTGGCGAAATCGCGCCAACCGGCCTAGACGGCTGCGCAAAGCAATACGCCAAATATCACGCCCAATTACGAACGAGAGCGCACCATGATCCCCCGTTATACCCGCCCGGAAATGGCCGCCATCTGGACGCCCGAATCCCGCTTCCAGATCTGGCTCGACATCGAAACCCTGGCTGCCGAAGCTATGGAACAGATGGGCCAGATCCCCAAAGGCACGACCGCCGCCGTCCGTGAGCGCGCGAAATTCGAGCCCGAGCGCATCGACGAAATTGAGCGCGAAGTGAAACATGACGTGATCGCCTTCCTCACAAACGTCACCGAACATGTCGGCGAGGAAGCCCGCTACCTGCACATGGGCATGACGTCCTCCGATGTCCTCGACACCTGCCTGAACGTGCAGATGGTGCGCGCCGCAGACCTGCTGCTCACCGGAATCGACCGCGTTCTGGCCGCCCTCGAAAAACGCGCCCAGGAACACAAATTCACCCCCACCATCGGCCGCAGCCACGGCATCCATGCCGAGCCGACCACCTTCGGCATCAAGCTCGCCACCTTCCATGCCGAGTTCCAGCGCGCCCGCCAGCGCCTGTTGCTGGCGAAGGAAGAAGTCTCCACCTGCGCCATCTCCGGCGCGGTCGGCACCTTCGCCAATATCGACCCGAAGGTTGAGGAACATGTCGCCGCAAAGCTCGGCCTGACCATCGAACCGGTCTCGACCCAGGTGATCCCGCGCGACCGTCACGCCATGTACTTCGCCGTGCTGGGCGTCATCGCCTCCTCGGTCGAGCGCCTCGCCACGGAAGTGCGCCACCTGCAACGCACCGAAGTTCTGGAAGCGGAGGAATTCTTCTCTGCCGGCCAGAAGGGCTCCTCCGCGATGCCGCACAAGCGTAACCCCGTGCTGACCGAAAACCTGACCGGCCTCGCCCGTCTCGTCCGCTCAGCCGTTACCCCGGCGCTCGAAAACGTTGCCCTCTGGCATGAGCGGGACATCTCCCACTCCTCCGTCGAGCGCGGCATTGGCCCGGACGCAACCATCCACCTCGATTTTGCCCTGCATCGCCTCGCCGGGGTTGTGGAAAACCTGGTCGTTTACCCGGAAAACATGCTGGCCACGATCAACTCGATGGGCGGCCTGCACAATTCCCAGCGCATCCTTCTGGCGCTCGTCGAAAAGGGCGTCAGCCGCGAAGACGCCTACCGCCTCGTCCAGCGCAATGCGATGCGCACCTGGAAGAAGGAAGGCCCGCTCAATGAGCTGCTCAAGGCCGACGCAGACGTGACCGCCCGCCTCTCCGCCGCCGAGATCGACGACCTCTTCGACCTTGAATACCATTTCAAGCATGTCGACACGATCTTCGCCCGCGTCTTCGGCAAAACCTGAAGCAAAGACGACAGAATGGCCTCGAACAGGGCGGACTCCCGGGTCCGCCCTTTTCTTTGCAGGTTCAACGGTTGACCCCCAGCCTCCAGGGGTGAACATCCTCCCATCTTTGGACTCATATTCTTGCGGGGCTTGAACGGATGAAGAAACTACTCCTTGGCGCGGCGCTGGGCGCTCTCCTGACGGCTTGCGCGCCGGAGGCGCCACAGACCGATACGGGCACAACAGCCACCCCTGCCCGGTCTGCTGTTGAGGAACTGCATTTCCGCACGCTGGTGCTGGATACACACCTCGACACCCCGGCCTACTTCCACGATCCGGAATACACCTTCTCCAAACGCGGCGACTTTGATGTCGATGGCACCCATGTCGATCTGCCCCGGATGAACGAAGGCGGCCTTGATGGCGGCTTCTGGGTCATCTTCACGGCGCAGGGCCCGCTGGATGAAGCCTCCTATCTGGCGGCGCGTAACCTGGCCGTGCTGCGCCAGATGTCGATCCGCGAAATGGCCGCGAAATATTCCGATGATGTCGAACTCGCCTTCTCCACCGCCGACGCCGAACGCATCGCCGCCGCCGGCAAGAAAATCGTCTTCCAGAGCATGGAAAACGCTTATCCGCTGGGCACCGATATCTCGATGCTCGACACTTTCTATGTCGGCGGCCTGCGGATGATTGCGCCGGTCCACTTCCGCAACAGCCAGTTTGCCGACAGCGCCACCGATGTCAGCGAAGCCTATGGCGGCCTCAGCCCGCTGGGCGAGGAACTGGTGCGCTCGGCAAACCGGTTGGGCCTCATCCTGGATGGCTCGCACGCTTCTGATAATTCAGTGCGCGACATGATGGCGATCTCGACAACCCCGCTTATCCTCTCCCATTCCGGCCCCAAGGCAATCTATGACCACCCGCGCAATGTCCCGGATGATCTCCTGATTGCCATCGCCGAAGATGGCGGCGTCATCCAGATCAACGCCTATGGCGCCTATCTTGAGGCCTTGCCCGCAAGCCCTGAGCGGCTTGCCGCCATTTCCGCATTGCAGGCCGAATATGGCAGCGACACTTCTGCGATGGATGACGCAACACGCGACGCCTACCGCGCCGCATTTGAGGCGCTGAACAAGCAGTTCCCCGCTCCGCGCTCCACCTTCGAGAAGTTCATGGAACATCTTCTCTATACGCTCGAACTCGTCGGGCCCGATCATGTCGGCGTCGGCGCGGACTGGGACGGCGGCGGCGGCGTCGATGGCATGAAGGATATTGTCGATCTCCCCAAGATCACCGCCGCGCTGGTTGAGGCAGGCTATTCTGAGGAAGACATTGCAAAGATCTGGGGCGGCAACCTGCTGCGCCTGATGTCGGAAGTGGAAGCCGCGCGCAGCTCGGATCTCTCCTCCCCGCAAGTCCTCAACTGATCATGGAGTGGCTGAGCGTCCTTCCCCCAGTCGCGGCGATCCTCGTCGCTGTCTGGTCCCGGAATGTCTACTGGGCGCTCGGCCTCGCCATCCTTCTTTCCGAATCCCTTCAACTGGGTTTCAACCCGGCGCTGGGCGCGCTCAGCAGCATTGACCGGGCCACCGGCGTCTTCGCCGATCCCGGCAATACGCGCATTCTGCTGTTCTGCCTCATCATCGGCGCACTGATTGCCTATCTGGAGCGCGCCGGCGCCTTTGCGGCAATGGTCAGCTGGCTGATGCGCACAGGGGTCGCCGCCGGCCCCAAGCGCGCCAGCGGCGTCACCGCGGTTTCCGGCGTTATCCTCTTTATAGAGACGAATATCAGCCTCCTGGCGACCGGCCTTCTCGGCAAACCGCTGTTCGACAAGGTGGGGCTCAGCCGCGCACGCCTGGCTTATATCATCGACTCCACCTGCGCGCCCGTCAGTGTGCTGATCCTTATCAATGGCTGGGGCGCGTTCATTCTGGGCCTCCTGGCCACCAATGGCGTGGACGCCCCGCTCGGCGTTCTGGTCAGCTCCGTAGGGCTGAATTTCTACGCCTTCCTCACACTGGCGCTCGTCTTCTTCACGGTCGTCACCAACAAGACCTTCGGCCCGATGCGCAAGTTGGATGCGGTGGCCTCTGCAACACAAAACACGGCTGAAGACCCCGATCCCCAGCCCGGCGCGCTGCTCACCTTCATCCTGCCCATGCTGATCCTGGTGGGCGGCGCCATCGGTTTCATGTGGTGGACCGGCAATGGCAACATCCTGGCAGGCTCTGGCTCCAAAGCCATCCTCTGGTCGGTGATCCTGGCCACGGCCGCCGCCTTCCTGCTCGCCGCCCGCAATCCATCCCTGCGCGGCAAGCTCCTCGACACAGGCTTTGAGGGCATGGGCAAACTCTTGCCCGCCGTCATCATCATCTTCCTGGCGCTTGCCCTGGGCGACAGCCTGAAGGCGCTCGGCACCGGCATCTTCCTGTCAAACCTCGCCAGCAGCCTGCCCACGCCCTGGCTGATCCCGGCCGCCCTCTTCCTGACAGCCTCTGTCACCTCCTTCACCACCGGCACCAGCTGGGGCACCTATGGCATTCTCGTCCCGGTCGCCATTCCGCTGGCGATGGGTGCCGGCATTCCGCTTCCGCTCGTCCTTGCCGCCGTTATGGGCGGGGGCGTCTTCGGCGACCACTGTTCCCCCATTTCCGATACCACGATCATCGCCTCGCTCGCCTCGGGCTGTGACCATCTCGACCATGTGCGCACACAGCTTCCCTACGCCCTGCTCACCGGCGCGGCGGCGACACTGCTTTACGTGGCGGCGGGGTTGATGGCCTGACGCCTCACCTCGCGGCAGGCCGCTGGATTGGCAGTTGATGGCGTTCCCCGGTTGCCCGATTGTCTGGCGCAATCAGACACTGGAGGAAACCGATGGCCCGCAACCTGTTCGACCTGACCGGAAAAGTCGCCCTTGTGACCGGTGGCAGCCGCGGGCTTGGCTTGGAAATGGTCAAGGCATTTGCCGAGAATGGCGCCGATGTGATCATCGCCAGCCGCAAGCTGGATGCCTGCGAAGCCGCTGCCGAAGAAGTCCGCAAGCTCGGCCGCAAAGCCTTCGCCTTCGCCGCCCATTGCGGACGCTGGGACGATATCGATGCCCTGATCGAGGCCTCCTACGGCCATTTCGGCCGGGTCGATATCCTGGTCAACAATGCCGGTTCCGGCCCCCGCATGGCCAGCCATGAGGTCACCGAAAACCTCTTTGATTCGGTTCTGAACCTCAACTTCAAAGGCCCTTTCCGCCTCGCCAGCCAGGTGGCCAAACGCATGGCCGATGGCGAGGGTGGGTCGATCATCAACATCTCGTCTTCCGGCAGTCTCGTGCCCCTGCCGCATGTGGTGCCGTATGGCTCAGCCAAGGCGGCGATCAATGCGATGAGCCTGTCGCTGGCACATGAATACGCCCCCAAGGTCCGCGTGAACACGATCTGCCCCGGCCCCTTCCTGACCGACATCGCCAAGGCCTGGCCCGAGCAGATGCGCCAATCGGCAGACAATGCCCTGGGCCGCCCCGGCTATCCGGAGGAGATCGTCACCGCAGCCCTCTATCTGGCCAGCCCGGCCTCCAGCTTCACGACCGGCTCGCTGCTCCGCGTGGATGGCAGCGCCGCCTGATCCCCCCGTGCGCGAAGCTCCCTGAAAAGGCCCGCCCCCAAGCGGGCCTTTTTGCGTTACCGCAAAAACACACCGGGGGCCGCTCAGACCAGACCCGCACATTTTGGGACACATCTGCCCTTGCGCGCCGCGCCTCACGCCGATAATGATATATTATTACATTACTAAAGAGTGAGCCTCCCAGATGAAACGTACGCTCCTGCTGACCGCCATTTCCGGTCACCTCCTCACCGGCCTGGCCATCGCCCAGGAAACCGAAACGACGCGGATTGAGGCGCCCATCATCGTCACCGCGCCCGGCCCTGCGCGCTCCAGCGATGAGCTGATCGGCAACGCCACCGCGCTTGACCGCGCCGACATCATCGGCCGCCTCTCCGGCACACTGGGCGACACGCTGTCGGGCGAACCCGGCGTCTCCTCCACCTTCTTCGGCCAGGGCGCCAGCCGGCCCGTTCTGCGCGGTCTTGGCGCCGAGCGAGTGCAGGTTCTGACCAACGGGATCGGCGTGATCGACGTCTCCGCCGCAAGCCCCGACCACCAGGTTTCGGCCGATGGCATCGACGCCGACAAGATCGAAATCCTGCGCGGCCCGGCGGCGCTCGCTTATGGCGGCCAGGCGATCGGCGGCGTAGTGAACGTCATCGATGGCCTGATCGTTGAAACCCTGCCAGAGCGCGCCGTGAGCGGGGAAGCCTATGGCGCGCTCAACAGCGTCAATGACGGCGCCGAAGCAGGCGCCCGCGCCGCCTTCACGGCCGGCTCGCTCGTCTTCTCCCTGTCTGCTTCAAAGCGTGAGTTCGGCGATTACAACATCCCCGGCCTCGCCGAGTCCCGCCAGCTGCGTCACCGCGAGGAACTTGAGCATGAGGCCGAGCACGATCATGACGACGATGACGACCATGAGGAAGAAGCCCTCGTAAAGGGCTCCCTCCCCAATTCCTTCCTCGATACCGAAACCTTCGGCGGCGGCATCAGCTGGGTTGGCGAGCGGGCTTTTGCCGGCTTTGCCGTACGCCAGCAGACCTCCAAGTACGGCCTTCCGGGCCACGCCCACGCGCATGGCGAAGAAGACCATGATGATCACGATGAGGATGAAGATCACGACCATGATCACGACCACGATCATGCAGAAGGCGCGCCCTATATCGACCTGAAACAGACCCGGTATGACTTCCGTGCCGGGATCAAACTGGATGGCCCCGTCCTGACAGGCATCAAGGGCACGCTCTCCTATTCCGACTATGAGCATAGCGAAATCGAAGGCGATGAAGCCAGCTCGGTCTTCAAGACCGAAGGCGTCGAAGGCCGGATCGAACTCGACCATGCCCTCGCGGGCTTCGAAGGCGCCGTCGGCATTCAGTTCCTCGACAAGTCACTCGACGCCACCGGCGGCGAAGCCTTCCTGACACCGACGGACACCACCTCCTGGGCGCTTTTCCTCTATGAAACGCGCGACTGGGAAGGCGGGTTCGGCGTTGAAGGCGGCCTGCGCTTTGAAAAGCTGGAACTGGACAACGCGGTTGCCGGAAAGGTTGATTTCAATCTCGTCAGCGCCTCGGCCGGCCTCCACCAGCATTTTGGCGACGGCTGGTTTGGCGGCGCGCAGGTGGCCTATACCGAGCGTGGCCCGAATGAGAGCGAGCTGTTCGCCTTCGGCCCCCACCTTGCCACCGAACAGTTCGAAGTGGGCGACGCCGCCCTCGACAAGGAACGCGGCCTGAACCTGGAAGGCACACTGCGCTGGCGCGGCGACAAGGCGAGCTTCGGCGTCAACCTCTTCCACACCAGCTTCAAAGACTTCATCTATCTTGCCCCCGGCAGCATCGAGGAAGACGGCGAACTCGTCACCGTGGAACATGGCCTCCCTGTCTTCGTGTTTTCCCAGGATGACGCGACCCTTTATGGCGGCGAGGTCTATGGCGAATATTATATAGATCAGGGCCCCCTCGGCGCCGACTGGAAACTCCGTTCCGGGATCGATTATGTGCGCGGCGAACTCGACAGCGCAGGCAACCTGCCCTTCGTTCCGCCGCTGCGCGTGACCGCCGGCGCGGACGCCGACTGGCAGCGCGTGATGGCCGGCGCAAGCATCGAATGGGCGGATAATCAGAGCCGCGTAGGCGCAGGCCAGCTCGGCACAGGCGATTACACGCTCATCAACCTGCGCACGGCCCTGAAACTCTCCGAATACGGAATTGGCCGCGAAGGCACGCAGCTGTTCGTTGAGGTCCGCAACATTGCCGATGAGGAAGCCCGCCTGGCCACATCCGTCCTGCGTGACACCGTGCCCCTGCCGGGCCGCAATGTGCGCGCAGGCCTGCGGTACACCTTCTAAGCGCTTCGGCCACACACACCCCGGCCTCTCCCCCAGACATGGGGGAGGGCTAGGGTGGGGGCGCTCTCAGCGAACACCCCATAAAATATAAAAAGCCCCGTAGGGTGCATTAAGGCCAAAGGCCGCAATGCACCTCTCCGCGCGCGGCCCTTACGCTTCGATCAACCGTCCACGGATTTCCGCCTGCATCTTCTCGTCCACCTTCAGCGTGTCGACAAGATAAGCGTCCAGAGAGCCCGCGCGCTCATTGATCGTCGCCCAGGCCTTTTCCAGATAGCGCAGATGCACGCCCATGAACGGCCGGAACACTTCGGCAGGATATTCCTTGCCCAGCATATTATTGAAATACGCCGCCGCCTCTGGCAGGCGCGAGGCCACGTCCACTGCGTCATTGGTCAGGTCATAATCGGCGCGGATGTCTTCCTCGCTCACGCCCAGGATATGATGCGTCAGCGCGCAGAGAATGCCCGTTCGGTCCTTGCCTGCCGCGCAGTTCACCAGCCCCGCCGCGTCCCCGTCCAGCGCCGCGAGGTGCCCGAACCAGCCGCTGAACATCTCGGTATGATGCTCCTTGAACGGCGCAGCTTCGTAATATTCCACCATCCACTGATCGGCCGTTTCGGCGTCCACGCTCATCTGCGTCAGGAAGCGGATATGCGGCGCGTCGGTTTCCCGCCCGCCATCATGGGTAATCGTCACCGGCGCCTGGAAGCGCGTCTTGAACTTTTCGCGCTCATCGGGCCGGCGCAGATCGGCCTGCACATGAATGCCCAGCGCGGCAATCTTCTCCAGCTCGGCGTCAGAGGCCTCGGCATGGTGGCCGGAGCGGTAGAGCCGCCCCATTTTCACCCGCCCGCCATGATGGCTCTCATAGCCGCCAAAATCGCGGAAGTTGCGGACAGTTTCGAAGCTCAGGATGCGGGGGCGTATCAGTGTCATGTCCCGGAGGTAACCCGCACCTCCCGCCCCGTCCAGTGACAATGCTGTGTCTATCCCCGCTAACGCCGGGGCAAGGGGCTACTTCAGCTTGAACGCATACGGCAACAGCTCCGCCAGCGTGTAGCGCGCCTCTGCCCCTTCCGGCGTGAAGCACACCACTTCCAGCGCCCCATCGCCCGAAAACTCCGCCAGCACCTGCCGGCAGATCCCGCACGGTGTGCCCGCATCCGCCCCATGCGTCGCCACCGCAATCGCCCGGAACGAAGTGTGCCCCGCCGCCACCGCGCTGAACACCGCCGTGCGCTCGGCGCAGCATGTCGCCCCATAGGTGGCATTCTCGACATTGCACCCGGTCACGATCTCGCCCGAGGCCGTCAGCAAAGCCGCCCCCACACGATACTCCGAATACGGCACATACGCCCGCGCCTGCATCTCAATTGCAGCCGCCTTGAGAGAGGACCAGTCGATACTCACCTGAACGGCGGCTCGTCAAACGCGCGCAGCTTGCGGCTGTGCAGCGCCGCGCCGCCATCTTCGCTGAGGCGCTCCAGCGTCTCGATGCCGATGCGGATATGCTCGCCAATCGCCCGCTCATAGAAGCGGTTGGCCGCCCCCGGCAGCTTGATTTCGCCATGCAGCGGCTTGTCGGAGACACACAGCAGCGTCCCGTAAGGCACCCGCAACCGGTATCCGTTGGCCGCAATCGTCGCGCTCTCCATATCGATCGCCACCGCCCGGCTCTTGTTGAACCGGCGCGCCGACGCCGTATAGCGCAGCTCCCAGTTGCGATCATCCGTGGTCACCACAGTGCCGGTGCGCAGGCGTTTTTTCAGCGCCTCGCCCTCTTCCCCGGTCACCTTCGCCGCCGCCCGTTGCAGCGCCACCTGAACCTCCGCAATCGGAGGAACCGGAATTTCCGGCGGCAACACGGCGTCCAGCACATGATCCTCACGCATATAGGCGTGGGCGAGCACATAATCCCCGATGGACTGGGAATGCCGCAGCCCGCCGCAATGCCCCACCATCAACCACACCTGCGGGCGCAACACAGCCAGGTGATCGGTAATCGTCTTGGCGTTCGAAGGCCCCACGCCGATATTCACCAGCGTGATCCCGGCGCCATTCGCCGCGCGCAGATGATAGGCCGGCATCTGAAACCGCCGCCAGGGCGAGCCGTCAATCGCCGCCCGGCTGTGCTCGTCGGGCGCGGTGATCTCCAGCCCGCCAGGCACAGAAAGCGACGTATACCGCGTCTCCCCGCCCAGCTGCGTCAGCGCCCAGTCACAGAACGCATCCACATAGCGGTGATAGTTCGTAAACAGAACATAGCTCTGAAAATGCTCCACCGGCGTGCCGGTATAATGCTGGAGCCGCTTCAGCGAGAAATCCACCCGCTGCGCATCAAAGAGGGCCAGCGGGCGCTCTTCGCCCTCATCAAAGGGCTCCCCATCGGCCACCTCGTCGCCAATCAGCGTCAGCTTCGGCGAAGGGAACCACCGCACCAGTTCTGCCGGCGCAATCTCCTCCAGGCCCGCCGCCTGCGAGGGATCCCACACATACGCATACGGAATTTCCGAAGAGGAGCGCTCAACAATAACGTCCACATCATAGTCGCGCATCAACGGCGTCAACACTTCCATCAGATACGCCCGGAAGAAATCCGGCCGCGTGATGGTGGTGATATAGATGCCCGCTTCGGAGAATTTCCCGAACGCGCGCGAAATCGGCGGCGGCGGCCCTTCGGGGTCATAAATGATCCGTAATTGCGGATAGCAGAACGCCCCTTTGTCGCGCAGGCGCGGGTCAGGCGGCGTACCATCGCGCAGGAAGGTGTTCAGCGAGGCGGAAAGGGCCTCAACGGCCTCATTATAGAGCGCCTCAAGCGCTTCGATAACGGTTTCTGGTTTCGTGTGTTTCGACATGGCACCCATTGGCTTGCGCCGCCCAAAAAGTCAACATGTTGCCCTCAAAGCACCCGAACCCGCGGCCCCTGCCCTTCCCCCATCAGCGCCCACAGCGCCCAGACCAGCGCGTCCACCCGGTCCGGCGAGCCCGCCGCTTCGGCCGTTCCAAACCGGCACATCTGATCCTCCAGCGTGTGAAAAATCCCCGCATGGCTCACCCGCCCCTGCTGGTAAAGCGCCGCCACAGGCCCCGCCCGCCCCCGCTTGCCCAGCCGCGCCGTCACCAGCCGCACCGGCACATCCGTCCCCGTCATCATCAGCATCTCGCGCACCATATCCCCGCCCTGATTGGCTTCGGCCACAATGCAGCTCGCCCTCGCCTGCTCGGCCAGCGCGGCGGCCCGATGCGCCCAGTCCAAAGGCGACAGCCCCGGCGCCGAAGCGTCGCCGAGCACATAGCCATGCCCGTCCCGAATGCCCGCCAGCACAATCCCGCACGCATCGGCCCCCGGCCGCGCCGAAATACAAGGGTCCACCGCCACGATACAATCATCGAGCTGCAACGGCGCCGACGCCACCCGCAGCGCATCAATCTGCGTGCGGAGGAACATCGCCCCATCGGGATCATCAATCATATGCCCCTCCAGCTCCTGCCGCCCCATCGCGGTGCCTCCGTAAGCGGCTGTCATCCACCCCACAAAACCCGGCGAGAGGTTTGCCGCATTCTCCGCCGTCGCCGTCCGCGTCTCCACCACACTGGCGTCCGCCTTCAGCCTACGGATCAGCGCCGTGGCGCGCGGCGTCGTCGTCACCATCGCCATCGGCCGGGGCCCCAGCCGCAGGGCGAGCTGCAAATTGTCCCACACCGCCTCCCCCTTGGCCCAGGCGCCGGCTTCATCGCACCACGCCAGATCAAATTGCGGCCCGCGCAGGCCATCCGGGTCTTCAGCCGAAAACGCATACGCCACCGCGCCATTCTTCCATTCAAGCCGGTGGCGGGAGGGCTGCCAGACCGGCCGGTCGTCCGCCCTCCGGGCCGTCGCCATCAGCCCGCTCGGCCCCTCGATCATCACCTCGCGCACATCCGAAAAAGTCTGCCCCACCAGCGCCACGCGCCGATACCCTGCCTGCAACACCGCCCAGCGGACCCATTCGGCCCCCGCCCGCGTCTTGCCCGCGCCGCGTCCTCCCGAAAGCAACCACGTCCGCGCAAGGCCCGGCGGCGGCGCCTGCGTATCGCGGGCGAGGGCGAGAAATCCGTGAGCCGCGAGCATCGTCCGCAGGTTCTTGCTGAGCGCCTTCGTCCGCTTCTGTTCTGCCGCTTCGCGCAGACTTTGTCTCGATTCCGGCGTCCATGCGGACCAGCCGCTCAAGTTCCTCAAGGGCGCTGTCTCTCCAGTTTTCATCCGTGTTCTCACAATCTTTCTGTCCCTCATCCTTCTCCACCGCCTGCATAACCCGCGCCGTCCCCGCCAGCCTCTGCGCAGACAGAACCGCCTCCTTCACCTCCTCCCCCCTCACCAGCCCATCGGCCAGGCGGTCCTGCATCACGGCCACCAGCAGCCGCCCCATCTCGCCGGGCGCCTCACCCCCCGTCAGCTCATGCGCCGCCAGCCGCCGCTTCACCGTGCGCGCACTCACGCCCAGGAGCGCCGCCACATCCTCCACCGGCCACGCCGCCAGCCAGGCCAGCCGCAAGAACCTGAGCTCCCGCCCACTCCCCGCCCGAAGACGCCGCGCCGGCTTCAATTTCGAAATATCGTCAATCATGGGCACAGTCTGCCACAGTCCGTATCCGGTCGGATTGGCGGGGCGGTATTGTCGGAACTGCCGGCATTCAACCGGCGGAAAACCTCACTCGCCCCAAACACAACATGTCCCCTCCCCATGACTATGGGGAGGGCTAGGGTGGGGCCCCTCTCCGCAAAAAAACACCCCCACCGACCTTTACAAAAACACATGTTCCCCATATGTTCCGAGCATGGTTTCCGCCTCCAAAACCCACCGCTCCAGAGAGCTCCGCCGCCACATGCCCCCGGCAGAAAAAGCGGTCTGGTGGCATCTGCGCAGCCCCCTGTTCAAACCCTACCATTTCCGCCGCCAGGCCCCCGCCGGGCCTTACTTCGCCGATTTCATCAGCCACCGGATGAAGCTCGTCATCGAAATCGACGGCGACACGCACACAGAGGATAAAGACGCCCGCCGCGACGCATGGTTTGCTGAGCGCGGCTATGAAACCCTGCGCATCCCCAACAGCGATGTGTACGACACTGTCGACGGCGTTATGGAAACCATTCTCGCTCGGCTTCGCTATATCGAACAGACGAAGTCTTTACCGAGAGCCACCCCACCCCATCCCTCCCCATAGTCATGGGGAGGGGGCAGGTTGTGCGGTTGGAAAGCAAACCTATCCCCACGCACAACAGGTCCCCTCCCCCAGACATGGGGGGCTGTGAGGATCAGCAATCGCATTGCGATTGCCCGAACAGCGGGTGGGGGCGCTCTCCGCGAAGCACACCCCACCCCTCAAACAAACAATTGACACACACCGCGCCAAATGATCCAACTCCCCCAACAAAAGGCCGGGGAGGCACGCATGAAACTGTGGCATTGGGCGCTGATCGCTATCGCCGCCATCCTCCTCGCGCTCGTCGCCGCGCGCCAGGTCTTCGCGGTCCCGCTCGCCGAGGCTGCCTTCAGGCGCGCCGTCGCCGAGAATGTCGGCCGCGATCCCTCCGCCGGCCTGCCAGACGGGCTCCACCTCTATGTCTGCGGCTCTGGCTCGCCCCTGCCGGATGCGGCCCGCGCAGGCCCCTGCATCGGCGTTCTGGCCGGGGATCGCGCCTTTCTCTTTGATGTCGGCGGGGGCTCCATCCGGCGCCTCACGCGCATGGGCTTCCCCACAGGGCGCATCGAGAAACTCTACCTCACCCATCTGCACTCGGATCATTTCGACGGCATGGGCGAACTCATGGTCGGCGCCTGGGTCGGCGGCAGCCGCGCATCGCCCCTGCCGGTTGCCGGGCCCTATGGCGTGGCCGAGATCACCGAGGGCTTCAACGCCGCTTACCGCATCGACTCCACCTTCCGCACGGCCCATCACGGCCCCGCCGTCGCAGACCCCGAAGGCTATGGCCTCGCGCCCGAAGTGATCGATCTGCCCGCCGGCCCCGGCGCCCGCGCCGTGCTGCTGGACGAGGGCGATCTCGTCATCACGGTCTTCCTCGTCAACCATTCCCCCATCGAGCCTGCCTATGGCTTCCGCATCGACTATAAAGGCCGCTCTGCCGTCCTCAGCGGCGATACCGTCTATTCGGAAAACCTGATCGCCGTGGCGCAAGGCGCAGACATCCTCTTCCATGAGGCGCTCCACCCGGAAATGGTCGCCGCCATGTCGGCTGCTGCGGCAGAGGCAGGCGCCGCCCCGCTCTCGAAAGTCTTCGCCGACATTCTGGACTATCACGCCTCCCCGGTGGAGGCCGCTGAGGCGGCCCAATCCGCCGGGGCCGGCCGTCTGGTACTCTACCACTCTGTTCCGCCCCTCCCGTCAAAGGGCCTCTACCCCTATTTCCTCAAGGGCACCGCCGAGGCCTATTCCGGGCCGATCCACATCGCCGAAGACGGCGATCTCTATTCCCTGCCGGTCAGCGGCGGCGCGCCAAAGCCGGAGAATGTCCTCAACTGAGCCCCCATATTCGGGTGTCCTCAAATGTCCTGAACTGTCCCGATCTGTCCCAAACTGTCTGGAACTGTCCTCAAAATGACACGTTGAGTGTGCGATACGGGCATACTCCAGCAGACATGAGACAAAGGGATAAAACCATGACCAGCCTCCGCCTTTTCGCCCTCGCCGCAGCCTCCAGCGCCGCCCTCGCCGCCTGCCAGACGCCCGCTGCCGAAGCGCCTGCGCTCGCCCCGCCCGCCTCCGAAGTTCCTGTAATCGTTGGAGATACTCCCGTGGCAGATGCCTGCGCCGTCCTCGAATCGCGTAACTGGGAAGCCTGGGTCAACCGCATGCCCGGCCCCGGTGCCACCCCCAGCGTCCACGTTGTCGGCCAGGTCGATGTCCCCACCGGCGGCTACACCTTCGATTGGAAGGTCGGCCCGATGGACCGCTCGATGACCCCCGCGCTCAAGCTCGAGCTTATCCCCGTAAAACCCACCGGCATGGCCACGATGGCGATCACCCCCGAAGAGGTCCACTATGTCGGCCCTGTCGCCGGTTCGGCCTATCGCAGCATCACCATCACCTGCGGCGGCCAGACCCTCGCCGAGATCACCGAGATCCCTGACGCCGTCTGAGAATTCCCCGCCTTGGCGGCGCTGCGGTCAGCTCACCACAGCGCGCGCCGGGGCCGTCTCGGTCAGCGTAAAGCCGCTCTCCCCATGCACCGCCAGCTGGGTCAGCCGCTCCCGGTCCAGAATGTCGATCCTGCTGCGGGAAATGCGGATCACATCGGCCTGCTCCAGATGCTGCAACAGGCGGTTGGTCCACTGCCGCGAGGCCATGATCGACAGGGCAATCTGGTCCTGCGTCACAGGGCTGATGAAGGAGGAGGTCACCAGGTCACCATGCGGTTCGCTGGTCAGATCGACCAGCCGCCGCGCCAGGCGCTGTAGCGGCGTAAACGCCAGGCTCTCGATGACCTGGGAATAGATCGCGCGGGTCGAAGCCAGCTCGGGCAGGATGAACCTCCGGAAGCCCTCCGAATCTGACAGGAATATCCGGTTCACCGCCGCCATCGGCAGGTGCACCACCTCGCAGGATTGGCTGGCCACAACGGAGAAGGTGTAAGGCCCCTCATCAACGCTGGAGAGAAACCCCGTCCAGTCCCCCGCGCGGAAAACCGCCACCAGGATGTCCAGCCCCGCCAGCGTCGTCCCGATGATCTGGGCCTCACCGCTGACCAGGCCATAGATCCCGTTAGCCGGGTCGCCCTGCCGGAACAGGTGCTTGCCCCGCTTCAGTTTCTGCCGCGTGGCACTGCGCAGAACCTCGTCCCGCAAGGCGTCCGGCAATGCCGAAAACCACCGCCCCCGTTGCAGGTCGATCATATCCTGAGTGTTCATAGGCGATACCTCCCCAGTATGCGCCGGCCCCCGTTTCCACCTCAGATTAGCAGCTTCTTCTGTCAAGGGAACGACAATCCTCTATCCCCCCGAGGCGTATCCTGGGGTAAGCTTCTGATAGGGCCGTCTCAATCCTGCCTTGCTGCTGCCACTCCTTTGAAGGATCTGACGCAGCAACAGGCATTTGAGCGTCCGGGCCAGAAACCATGACGCGATAAAGGGAGAGCCAGATGGCAGATATGCAGTTTCACAGAGCGGTGATTATCCCCCTCTTTCTGGCGGTTACGCCTGTCCTGCTCAGCGCTTGCCAGACGCCCCCCGCCACTCTGTCGCCTACGGAGGAAGCAGCCCTGCTCACCGTCACCGGCTCGGCCACTTATCGTGAGCGTATGGCCGCCCCGAAAGGCTCTGTCCTCAAGGTCGAACTCAGCGACACCTCCCGCGCTGACGCCCCGGCCATCAGCCTCGCAGACTGGTCTGACAGCCTGGATGATGGCGGCGTCCCGAAAAAATTCACGCTCCGCGTCAATGAAACCCTCGATCCCCGCTTCACCTATACCCTGCGCGCCACCGTCACTGGCCCGGACGGCGCCCTCCTCTGGACCACCGATTCCGTCCACCGGATCAGCGCTGTTGCCGGCACGGTGAAGGCTGGCGAACTCGTGATGGTGAAAGTCCAGCCCGCCCCACCGCCAGAATTGCCGCCGGAAGTACCGCCATTGGCTGGAACTGACTTCAAGGTGACCGCAATTGGCGGCCAGACAACGGTTGGCCAACAACTGCCGACGCTGAATTTCAGCGCTGAAGGCCGCGCCGGCGGCTTCAGCAGCTGCAATTCCTATGGCGGCAGCTTCACTCAATCGGGCAACAGGATCACCTTCGGCGATATCATTTCCACCATGAAGGCCTGCGCCGAGCCGGCCATCAGCGCCCAGGAAAGCGGCCTCTACGCCGCCCTGAAGGGCACCGTCACGGCCGCGCCCGGCGCCGATGGCAAAGTCCTTCTGACCGGCGGGAATGGCACGGTGATCGAACTCACCCCGGCCGGCCTCGCCCCGCTGGCGGGCACCAGCTGGCGCGTCGAAGCGATGGGCGGCACGGCCATCGTCGCGGGTAGCGAGCCGCAGATCAATTTTGACGCGGACGGCAAGATCAACGGCACCACCGGCTGCAACCGCTTCTTCGGCGGCTATGCCCAGAGCGGCGGCGCCATTGCCTTTACCGGCGTCGGCATGACCAAAATGGCCTGCATGTCAGACGGCGTCATGGAACAGGAAACCGCATTTAGCGCGATCCTGTCGGGCAACACGCAGGCGAAGATCGACAGTCTCGGCAATCTGGTCATCAAAGGCGAAGACGGCATCTCCTTCACCGCCCGCCCGCTTCCGGCAGATGGCGAAATTATTGAAGGCGATCCTTCCGTCCTCGGCGGCGGCGCCTGGCAGGTCGAAGACCTCAACCGCGGCGGCATCATCGACAATACCGTCATGACACTGACATTTACCGAAGATGGCCTCGTCACCGGCTCAACCCACTGCAACAGCCTGTCAGGCACCTATACCTCCACCGGTACGGAACTGACCTTCGCGCCGATGGTGATGACGCAGCGCGGCTGCGCCGCTCCGGCCCTCGCCGATCAGGAAACGAAGTTCACCGCCGCCCTGCAAGGCGAAATGGCCTGGCGAATCGCCTCCGATGACGCCCTCGAACTCACGCGCGAGGGCGGCCACCGTATCCTGCTGCGCCGCTGAAAAGCGGGGATAAGCGCGGGCCTATCCCCCGATAGGTCCGCCGCCCTGTTTCGTCACCACCACCACGCTCGGGCGCGGCGGCATGGCATCGTCAAAGTCCGGCCAGCGGGTGCTGGGGGTTTCAAAGCTCGACCCGTCCGTATCTGCCGGATGCTGAACCGCCAGGAACAGCGCGTCGCCCGTCTCGTTGAACTGAGGCCCGCACATTTCTGCGCCGATGGGACAGCGGAAGAAATGCCGCCCCGTCCCGCGCCGTTCGCCGTCCGTCTCCAGTGCCCAGAGGCCATCTGCTGCGCCGGTGTCGGGATTGCCATCGGTTGAAACCCAGAGGCGCCCCTCAGGATCGATGGCGCAATTGTCCGGGCTTGCCAGCCAGCCATTCTCCGTCGTCAGAGGGTTCCAGGTCGCCCCCACCTGCGCAATTGAAGGGTCACCGCAACGCACCAGAATTTCCCAGCGCGATGTCTCAGAGGTGAAGTCTCCCTCAGGCTCGATGATCTCGATGATATGGCCAAACCGGTTGGACGCGCGCGGGTTGGCCGCGTCCACCTGATCTTCCGCGCGGCGGTCATTATTGGTCAGCATCACATAGACGCTACCCGTCTTCGGATTGGGCTCGACATCCTCAGGCCGGTCCATTGGTGTTGCGCCAAGCACATCGGCCGCCCGGCGCGTCTCGATCAGAACATCTGACTGCGAGGCAAACCCATTTTCCTCCGTCAGCGGACCAGTGCCATGAACCAGCGGCAACCAGGCCAGCGTACCATCGGCGTCAAACCGCGCCACATACAGCGTACCTTCGTCCAGAAGATCAGCATTCGCCGCTCTGTCCCCGGCCACGACTTTTCCTCTGGTCACGAACTTGTAGACATAATCAAACCGCTGATCGTCGCCCGTATAGATCACCAGCCGCCCATCAGGCGCGATCACATTCTCGGCGCCCTCATGCTTCACCCGGCCCAGCGCCGTGCGCTTCTTCGGGATCGAATTGGGGTCCATCGGGTCCACCTCGACAATCCAGCCATAGCGGTTGGGCTCGTTCGGCGCCTTGCTGACATCATACCGGTCAACGAAACGGCCCCACTGATACCAGCCCGACGGCACGCCATAGCGCTTATGGTTCTCCGCCTCACGGTGGCCCTCGGGCAGTGTGCCGAGGAAGTTACCGTTGAAGTTCTCCTCCGCCATCAGATACGTGCCCCAGGGCGTGATGCCCCCGGCGCAATTGTTCAGTGTGCCTACCACCATCGTTCCGGTGGGATCTTCCGGTGTCTGAAGGCGCGCGCTGCCTGCCGCCGGGCCCGTCATCCGCATCGGCGTCGTATCTGCCGTGATCCGGCGGTTATAAGGCGATCCAACGACCGCCGTCCATTTGCCGGCTTCCTTGCGGATTTCCAGGATCGTGCCGCCATGCGCGGCCATCTCGATCTCGCACAGCGCTTTCGTCATCGAACCGGGATATCCCGCCGTCACGCCGGGCAGCATCAAATTGGTGTTCGTATATTCGTGATTGACGCACAGGATCGCGCGCTCGCGCCCTTCGGTGTCCTTCTCCAGCGGCACATAGCCGATATAGTCGTTGTTATAGCCAAACTGCCGGCGCTGGGCCTCGGCGCTCTGGTTCATCGGGTCGAATTCCGGGCTGTCCTCAAACAGCCGGTCACCCCAGCGGATCACCATATCCACGTCATAGCCCGCGGCCACATGATGGGTCTCGTCCATCCCGCGTGCCAGTTCGGCAAAGCGGAAGGCAGGCTCCGCCAGCGTTTCCCCGTCAACCAGCGCCGCTGGCGCAGGCGCCTCTGCCCCCGTCGCACAGCCCGCCAGCGCCAGGCCCGAAACAGCCCCCAGCCCACCGAGAAAGCCCCGGCGCGAAAGCCGCTGGCCGATCAGATCGCCAATCGTTTCAACACCTTTTGCAATGCGCGGGTTTACGGTTGTGTTCTCGCTGTCGTCCATCGTGCTCATGGCCTTGGCCTCCCTGAAATGATTAGCGTCCCGTCTTAGGACGGTTTTGTAACAGAGACATGGCAGTCGGTGAAACGACGGCTGGACTGTGCCTGCGGACACGCTAAGGGTGCAGAAGACAAACCACATAGGGGCGGCGGGATATGTCCGAAAAAGCCATCATCGGCATCGACCTTGGCACGACCAATTCGCTCGTGGCGGCTTTTGGGGCGGATGGGCCCAGGCTCATTCCCAATGCGCTTGGCGACGTGATGACACCCTCGGCGGTCGGCTATGGCGATGATGGCGCCATGCTCGTGGGCCGCCCCGCCCGCGACCGCCTGCTGACCCATCCCGAACTCACCACAGCCCGCTTCAAGCGCTATATGGGCACCCATCACGAAGTGGTGCTGGGCAAGAAATCCTTTCGCCCTGAGGAACTTTCCTCCCTGCTGCTGCGCAGCCTGCGCGCCGATGCCGAGACCCATCTTGGGCATACCGTTGAAGAAGCAGTGATCTCGGTTCCCGCCTATTTCAACGACGTTCAACGCAAGGCCACCATCACAGCGGCTGAATTTGCCGGCCTCAAGGTCAACCGCCTTGTCAACGAGCCGACCGCCGCTGCGCTCGCCTATGGCCTGCAAAACCGGGAAGCGGAATCAACCTTCCTCGTGGTCGATCTGGGCGGGGGCACATTCGATGTGTCGATCCTGGAGATGTTCTCCGGCGTGATGGAAGTGCGCGCCTCAGCCGGGGATGCTTTCCTCGGCGGAGAGGATTTCACCGATGCGCTCGCCGCCGAACTCGGCCGCCAGCTGAACCTTCAGCCCAAGGATATCAGCCGCGAAGAGGGCGCCCGCCTGCGCAGCCTCGCCAACCGGCTCAAGCATCAGCTCTCTGACAAGGCCGAGGCAACGGCAGACTATGTGATCAAGGGCGAGGCCCGTCCTGTCTCCATCACCCGCGAGAAATTTGAAGAGATCACCGATGATCTGCTCAAGCGGATGCGCATGCCCATCCAGCGCGCCATCTCTGACGCCAGCCTGCGCGCCGATGATCTGCACCGCATCATTACCGTGGGCGGCGCCACGCGGATGCAGGCCGTGCGCAATCTCATCACCCGCCTGTTCAAACGCTTCCCCGAACACTCGATCGACCCCGACCATGTCGTGGCGCTGGGCGCCGCCGTGCAAGCCGGCCTGGCCGCGCGGCACGCCGCACTCGATGATGTGGTGATGACCGATGTGTGCCCGTTCACGCTCGGCTATGAAGTGTCGGTTCCGCTTGGCCCCAATCGCTGGGAACCGGGACATTTCGCGCCCCTGATCGAGCGCAACACGGTAGTGCCCGCCAGCCGCGCCAAAGACATTTCCCCGGTGGAACAGAACCAGCGGGAAATCAACCTGATGATCTATCAGGGCGAGAGCCCTTTCGTGCGCGAGAATGTGCGCATCGGCATGTTGCGCGTTCCTCTGCCTGCTGACATCAAGGCCGACAAGACCGTCGAGGTGCGCTACACCTATGACACGTCCGGCATCCTGGAGGTGGAGGCTACGCCTGCCGCTACGAAGAAGACACAGCGGATGGTCATCGAAGGCACGCCGGGCAGCATGACGCGCGCCGATATCGACAAGCGGCTGAAGGAACTCGCCACACTGAAGATCCATCCGCGAGACGAGCAGGAAAACGCTGCGATCATCGCCCGCCTGCGTGCGACCTACGAAAACAGCCTCGGCGACCATCGCCTGTATATTGGCCAGCTCCTGGCCCAGTTCGAAGCCGTGCTTCATACACATGACAAGCGCAACATCCAGGAAGCCCGCACCCAGATCGGGGACATCCTGAGCCAGTTTGAGAACGAAGATGTCTTCTGACCCCTTCGCCCTGCTCGGCCTTGACCGGAAGACGGCGACCGAACCCGACATCCGCAAGGCGTATGCTGACCGCCTGAAACACACCCGGCCAGAGGACGACCGGGAGGGCTTCATGGCCCTGCGCGCCGCCTTCGAGCACGCCCGGCAAGAAGCGCGCTGGCGGGCGGAGTATCCCGATGAGGACGATAACGAAGAAGCGCTACAGGACGAGGAAACGGGCGCGGCAACGCAGCCTTCTGCTTCTGGCACTGCGTCATCGCAAGTCCTGACAGAATCGCCTTCTCCAGAAACATCCGCTGTTGAAGAAGGCTCCGATTACGACGAGGAAGAGGATGATTACGTCCCGACCGATTTCGACCGCCGCATCGATGCGGCTATGCAAAAACTACATCAGGCACTCACTTCAGCCTGGGGGCCTCCAAACCCGGAGGATCTGAATGCGCTGCTCAACCCGCCAGATCTCGAAGGCATCGACGAATACCGCGCGATGCAATGGCAAGTTCGCCATTTTATCTGTCATACCACGGGATACTACAGCCAACCTCAGGAGTTGTTCCTACCGCCTTGGTTGACCCTTCAGGTGTTTGACACTCTCGATGCGCAGTTTGGTTGGACGCGCCAACCCTCCAGCCATCCGGCAGAGCGCCACATGAATGCCTGGCTGCGGGCGGCACGAAAGAAATTGGATTGGCTATCAATACCTTATGAGGCGCGCGTGAAGAGGGAACGCGACCGGTTGCTCGCTCGCCGTGGCGTGGAGTCGTCAGCAGACAAAGATTATGGCAGCATCGTCTGGCTTCTGGCTGGCGCTGGTATCCTGTTTTCTGTCGTTTTACGCGCGCTGACGGGCATCGGAAGCTGACGCAGGGTGACGGCTGTTAGGCGCCGTCAATCACGGTTAGATTCCTGTCCAAGTGGACGAGATGTGACGGGCAAAGACCCCGCACTCCGCACCTAGGAGGAATGAAAACCATGGCCGACAACGCCGCCCTTGATCTTGATTTTGATCCCAATGAGCTGCGCGACCGCTACCGCGCCGAACGCGACAAGCGCCTGCGCAAGGACGGTAACGAGCAATATGTGAATATTGCCGGCCAGTTCGCGCATTACCTCGAAGACCCGTACACGGAGCGCGCCCCACGCGCGCCGGTGACAGATCATGTCGAGGTCGCGGTCATCGGCGGTGGTTTTGGCGGGCTGCTCTCGGCGGCGCGCCTGCGCAAGGCGGGCTTCAAGGACATCCGCATGATCGAGACGGGCGGCGACTTCGGCGGCACCTGGTACTGGAACCGCTATCCCGGCGCGGCCTGCGATATCGAGAGCTATATCTACCTGCCCCTGCTGGAAGAGACCGGCTACATCCCCAAAGAGAAATACACCAAGGCGCCGGAAATCCTCGAACACTCTGCGCGCATCGCCAGGCATTTCGGCCTCTATGAAAACGCCCTCCTCAGCACCGGCGTAACCGGCATGGAATGGGACGAAGACCGCAAGGCCTGGATCATCGAGACCGACCGCGATGACCGCTTCACGGCGCAGTTCGTCGTCATGTCGAACGGCCCGCTGAACCGGCCGAAACTGCCCGGCATTCCCGGCGTCGAAAGCTTCAAGGGCCACAGCTTCCACACCAGCCGCTGGGATTACGCCTACACGGGCGGCGACAGCACGGGCGGCCTGACGAAGCTGAAAGACAAGGTCGTCGGCATTATCGGCACTGGCGCCACCGCCGTGCAATGCGTGCCCCATCTCGCCGCCGGCGCAAAGCACCTCTACGTCTTCCAGCGCACGCCCTCTTCCATCGATGTGCGCAACGACAAGCCAACCGATCCCGAATGGGCGAAAAGCCTGGAGCCGGGCTGGCAGCGCCGCCGCATGGAGAATTTCAACACGCTCGTTTCCGGCGGCTATGAGCCCGAAGATCTCGTGCAGGACGGGTGGACGGACATTATCCGCAACATCCTCTTCCTCGCCAGCTCCGGCGACAAGAAGGGCCTCTCGCCCGAGCGCCTGGCAGAGCTTGCCGAACTCGCTGATTACAAGAAGATGGAGCAAGTGCGTGGCCGCGTCGATGAGGTCATTCAAGACCCCGAAACCGCCGCCAAGCTGAAGCCCTGGTATCGCCAGTTCTGCAAACGCCCCTGCTTCCACGACGCCTATCTCAATTCCTTCAACCGCCCGAATGTGACCCTCGTGGATACCGGCGGTCAGGGCGTTGAGCGGATCACGGAAGATTCGATCATCGCAGACGGCGTCGAATACAAGATCGACTGCCTCGTCTATGCGACCGGCTTTGAAGTGGGCACCGATTACACCCGCCGCGCCGGATACGATCCCGTCGGCAAGGGCGGCGTGAGCATGAAAGCGTATTGGGCAGACGGCATGCGCAGCCTGCACGGCCTCGCCGTCAACGGTTTCCCCAACATGTTCCTGATGGGGCCGGGCCAGGCCGGCTTTACCGCCAACTACCCCCACCTTCTGGACGAGCAGGCCGAGCAGATCGCCTATATCCTGTCAGAAGTCTCCGCCCGTCAGGCCGGCACCTTCGAGGCGAGCCCGGAAGGCGAAGCCGCCTGGGTTCAGCAGATCGTCGACAAGGCCGTGATGCGCCAGCAATTCCTCGAAGAATGCACGCCGGGCTATTACAACAATGAAGGCAAGCCGAGCGACCGGGCCGCGCAGAACAACTCTTACGGCGAAGGCCCCAACGCCTATTTCCGCATCCTGAAAGCCTGGCGCGAGAGCGGCGAGCTGGACGGGCTGGAACTGAGCTAGGCTCTACTCTTCCACCAGCGAGACCAGCAGGTCGCCCTCGGCAACCTGTTGGCCTGCGCTGGAATGGATGGCCTCGATCACCCCGTCG
Source organism: Hyphomonas sp. (assembly GCA_046293975.1). GTDB lineage: Bacteria > Pseudomonadota > Alphaproteobacteria > Caulobacterales > Hyphomonadaceae > Hyphomonas. The sequence goes on from JBKBIZ010000023.1 coordinate 29,387, forward strand.
CGCGGCGCGGCCAGGGCGTGTTCCATCTTCATTGCTTCCAGCACCGCCAGCGTGTCGCCGCAGGTGACCGTGTCGCCGACTTTTGCCGTGAGGCTCAGTACCTTGCCCGGCATCGGCGCCTTGACGACATTGCCGCCCAGGGCAGCGTCTGCATCGGCGCTGTATTCGGGCACAGTGACGAGGAATGTGTCGCCGCCGCAGGTCACCGCAAAGCGGCGCGGAGAAATATCCGTAATCAGAGGGAATGGCACATCCTCCGGCATGGGAATGCCCGCCTCGACCATTTCGGCCTCGCCATCCGCCGCCAGCACGACCGTGCGGCGCGAGGCAGCATTCATGCGGAACCCGTCGCGGATCGCCCAGGGCGAAGGGTCGCTCTGATTTTCGAGCAGCAGGCTCGCCACCGCGTTGAGCGACGCCTCACGGTGAGCCTCCGGCACTGCGGCCAGATCATCCACATTCTCGCCGATCCAGTTCACATGATGGCTGCCCGTCTGAAACTCTTCCGACATCGCGCAGCGGCGCAGGAATCCTGCGTTTGAGGGCACACCCGCCAGCTGCGTATGCGCCAGCGTATCGGTGAGGCGTTCGAGCGCCTCGTCCCGGTCATCGCCATAAACAATCAGCTTGGCGATCATGGAATCATAGTTTGAGGGCACGCGGTCGCCGGTTTCAAAGCCGGTGTCCCAGCGGACGATCTCGCCGTCGGCCTCTTCCAGCAGGCCGAATTCCAGGATCACGCCTGCGCCGGGGCGGAAGCCTTCGGCGGGGTCTTCGGCGCAGATGCGCGCCTCAATGGCATGGCCATTGAGCTCAATCTCGTCCTGCGCCAACGGCAACACGCCGCCCGAGGCAACGATCAGCTGCCACTCCACCAGATCCTGCCCGGTCACCATTTCGGTGACCGGATGTTCCACCTGAAGCCGTGTGTTCATTTCAAGGAACCAGAACGTATCGGCCGCCAGCGGCCTTGATCCGTCCACGATAAATTCCACCGTCCCTGCGCCCTGATAGCCGACTGCCTTGGCAAGCTTCACCGCCGCATCCGTCATCGCCTGGCGTACATCGTCCGGCATGCCGGGCGCAGGCGCCTCCTCCAGCACTTTCTGACGGCGGCGTTGCAGCGAGCAGTCCCGCTCAAACAGGTGAACCACATTGCCGTGGCTGTCGCCAAACACCTGCACCTCGATATGGCGCGGGCGCTCAACCAGCTTCTCCAGCATCACACGGCCATCGCCGAAAGCACTTTCCGCCTCGCGCACGGCGCTGACGAGTTCAGTCTCCAGCTCCGCTTCTTTCGAGACCTGCCGGATGCCGCGCCCGCCGCCCCCGGCGACCGCCTTGATGAGCAGCGGATAGCCAACCTTCCTGGCGGCCTTCTTCAGCGTGTCGATATCCTGCGCCTCGCCGCGATAGCCAGGCAGCACGGGCACGCCGGCATCTTCAGCAATGCGTTTTGCCTCATCCTTTGGCCCCATCGAGCGGATGGCAGAGGGTGGCGGGCCAACCCAGATGAGACCGGCGGCAACCACCGCCTCAGCAAACGCTGCATTCTCGGAAAGGAAGCCATAGCCCGGATGGATCGCGTCCGCGCCCGTTTCTTTGGCCGCAGCGATGATCGCCTCCCCGCGCAGATAGCTCTCGGGCGCGGGCGCCGGACCGATGCAGATCGCCTCATCGGCTTCGCGCACATGTTTGGCGGCGCTGTCGGCTTCCGAGAAGACCGCGACCGTCTCAATGCCAAGCTCGCGGCATGTGCGGAAAATGCGGGCGGCGATCTCGCCCCGGTTAGCGACGAGAAGCTTGTTGATGGTCACTGGTCTTGCCTCCCCGGCCCCGGTGCACGCTGGCAACCAGGACGAAACTGATGATCATCAGCAGATACCATGATCCGAGCTTGGCGAGCGACACCATCTCCCACCCCGCTTCCTGCCCCGGATAGGCCCATGCCCGCCCCAGCGTGCCCAGGTTCTCCGCAAACCAGATGAACAGGGCGACAAGGAAATAGCCGAGCAACAGCGGCATCGGACGGTGGGCTTCATCCGGGCGGAACCAGACGGCCGTGCGCAGGTAGATCAGCGCGGTCGCGGCGAAGAGGCCGTAGCGGATGTCCACCGTCCAGTGATGGGCAAAGAAGTTCACATAGATCGCTGCGGCCAGCAGCCCCTGCACCCAGAGCGGCGGAAACCGCGTGAAGCGGAACTCGAAGATGCGCCACACACGCGCAAGATAAGAGCCGACCGCCGCATACATGAAGCCTGAAAACAGCGGCACAGCGCCGATCCGCAGGAAGCTCTCCTCAGGATAGATCCAGCTTCCCGCGCTGGTCTTGAACAGCTCCATCACCGTGCCTACCACATGGAACACGAAGATCACCCGCGCCTCCTCCCATGTCTCCAGCCCGCTGAGCAGGAGCAAGCCCTGCAAGGCGATCGCGGCAATCACGAGGAAGTCGTACCGCGAAAGCGCCGCCCCTTCGGGATAGAAAAAGTGGGTCAGGAGCAGCAGGCCCAGCATCACCCCGCCAAACAGGCATGCCCAGGCCTGCTTGATGCCGAAGCTGACAAATTCGAACACGCTCTGGCTGACGGGGCCTCGGACATAGCGGGCGCGCAGAGCTTCCCGCGCGCCGTGGAGACGGGCACGGAAACGGGCGGCCACAGAGGCGTTTCCATCAAAGGTCATCGTCTTATCCCCTCGCCCGCAACCAAGGCGGCAGAATGGCGCCTCCGCCGCAGGAACGCGATAATTTTCAGGCTTTGTGAGGCCGGGCCAATCGCGTAAAGGTTAAGCGTGCAGAAACCAAGGGGGTCACATGGCCTATAATTCAGGAACCGGGCTCGCCAGTTTGGCGGGCGTTATCGGCGGCGGCATCGGCGCCTATCTCGGCTATAATCAGGGCCTCGTCACTGACGGGATCTCCCCTGTGCAGGGCGCGCTGATCATGGGCGCCATCGGACTGGTCGTAGGCAGCGCAGGCGCCTTCATCCTGAAGTCGGTGATGCAGTTCATCGTCTACATCATCCTGTTCGCCCTTCTGGCGTATATATTCCGAGGCCAGATAGAACAGTTGACCGGGGTCAACCCGGTTACAGCGTTGGAAGTCACGCTGGCCAATTTCGGCATCAACGTCGATCTTACCGGAAACTGAAACGGTTACCCGATCAGGCCTTCCAGGAGGGCGTGCGCTTTTCGAGGAAAGCTGCAATGCCCTCCTTCCCCTCATCCGACACACGGCGCGCCGCAATGCGCTTGGCGGTCGTGTGCATGAGAGAATTGTCGATCTCCATACCGGTCACATCATTGACCAGCTGCTTGGCATCGGCCACGGCGCCCGGCGCCGCCGAAAAGACAAGACGGGCAATATGCTCCTGCAACTCACCCATCTGCTCGTCCGTTTCGGCCACATAGTGGACGAGGCCGATTTTCTCCGCATACGCCGCATCGAAGCCGTCAGCGGTAACAAACAGTGCCTTCGCCCAGCGCGGGCCAATGGCCTGGATCACGAACGGGCTGATCGTGGCAGGGGTGAGACCCAGGCGCACCTCTGAAAAGCGGAACTGCGCGCCGGCCTTGGCAATCGCCACATCGCATGCCGCCACAAGCCCCGCGCCGCCGCCCATCGCCGCGCCCTGCACCAGCGCCAGCGTCATCTGTGGCATCTCGTAAAGGCGGCGCAGCATCTCCGCCAGGCGCATCGCATCGGTCTCATTGTCATCGCGCGAATGCAGCGCTGCGCGTTTCATCCAGTTGAGGTCTGCGCCCGCCGAGAAGGATGGCCCGTCGCCACGCAGGATCATCATGCGGATGCTCGGCTGCTCCGAAATCATCGTGAACACATCCGTCAACTCGGCAATCAGCTCGGCATTGAAGGCGTTGTGCACATCCGGCCGGTTCAGCGTGACAATTGCCAGACCTTCCTGAGTGGCTTCAAACCGGATCAGATCATAAACGGGGTCACGCATGGGAATTTCCTGTTATCAAGTCTCTGCCGCCACCCTGCGATAGTGGCTCGATGGGCGCAAGGCGGGCTTCTCGACAAGGTGCCACAGCGCGAAGCTCGCGGCGAGGGTCGCCGCTGTCGCAAGGGCGAGGAAACCCGCCAGCCCCAGACTGCTGACAAGGCCCGCTGCCGCGAGCGCCTGAAGTATGGGGAAATGGGTGATGTAGAGGCCGTAGCTGACATCGCCAAAGCGGGCCACATTCAACTTCGGCCCCGGCGCCCAGGCGACCGCGCCAATCACACCCGCCAGAGCAAATGCCCGGAGCGGCTCCAGAATCGGATGCAGGAGGGTTGCCCCCAACAGGGCCGTACCGCACAGCGCCAGCGCGGCCCAGCGCCGCTGAATACCGGGCGAGGATTTCCACAGCGCAATCCCCATCGCGAAGAACGCCATCTGGCCAGGCAGCTGGCGCCCAAGCTCTGCGCCAAAAGGCTCAGCCGCAATCTGTGGCACGAAATAGGCCCAGGTCTCGCCGCCCGCATAAAGTGCGACAACGCCAATCCACCAGAACGATTTCATCCTGTTCAGCACAAAGAGGATCACCGGAAGGGCAATGTAGAACATCACCTCGATCTTCAGCGTCCAAAGCGCGCCATTGACGGCCGTAAAGCGGTTGCCTTCAAACAGGCCAGGCAGATCCGGCGACAGGAAATTCAGGAAAACGAGGTTGGCGCCAAGATAGCTGGCAACGCCGGCCATATTCCAGGTGAGGAGAAGACTGATGAGCGCAGGCACCAGAATGACAACGGCGTAAGCCGGATAGAGCCTGCGTATACGCTTGCCGGCATAGTCGGCCAGACCTGACGCCCGGTCGAGAGATCCGGCCACCAGAAGGCCAGAAACGATAAAGAATCCCTGGATCGAAATATCGGCCAGCACGCCCAAAGCCAGCTCCGCCTCGCCAAATGGCGCCGCCGCGCCAAGGGCCACGGCATGATACACGAACACGCCAGTGGCCAGCATCAGGCGAATGAAATCAAACCGGTTCGCCAATTGCGGCATCATCTGGAAACTCTGAACATGTTGCGCCGCCATCCAAGGCAGACCAGCGCAAATGTCCAGTCTTGCTACTGTCAGAGCCTGCGGAAAATCTCTCCAGCGTAGCCGCTCACACACCAAAGGCCCGCTTCCCGGGGGAAGCAGGCCTCATCGTGACGCAAGGGGGTCATGGGTAACCTGAAATATGAGACGGGGGCTCAATTTCAGGCTGGGTGTCGAGTTACCAGCTGGTGTCGCCAGTTGCGTCCGACTTGTCTTCTTTCTTGTCGCGATATTCTTCCATCGCGGCATCCCAGTCTGCTTCAGTGATCTGGCCGTCAACACCGGCGACCTTCTCGAATTTTGCAGCCGCTTTTTCTTCAGTGTATTTGCCGTCAGCAGTTTTGTGGGCGATGAATTCGCTCGCGCTGATCACGCCATCTGCATTGGCATCGATTTCAGCGAAGGTGGCTTTTTCACCGGCTTGGGCGCTCATGGCACCAACAAAAGCAGCGGCAGAAATCAGGGTAACGCGGATCATGTGTTTCTCTCCTTTGACACATGACGCCGGAAGGTGACCGGCGCCTTGTGAAAGAGACGCGTGGGCGGCGATATCGATCCGTTACGTTTCTGTCAGCCTGCGGGCGATTATGTGGCAGGGTAAACAGCGCTGTAACTTAGCCAGCAGAATGGCCCAGCCCCCACATCTCGCTTTTCCACGCACTCAGCCGCCCGCCGGACACGTCCGCAGCGCCGCCGAGTATCGTGTGACGCACGGGCTTGAAACCCGAAACACCAAGTATCCCCCGCTCCAGTGCCTTGAGGCTGCCTGCATCCATCATGACGCGGTAAACGGAGCCTGGCATTCCCATTGTGATTACGATACGCGCAGATTTCCCAGCCATCATCTTGCGTGGCCATTGCCCTTTCTTCTCGGGCTCGGAGAGAAAGAACCCGGCTCTTGCGGCCTGCTCGAAGAAGGCCCGCAATTTGGCCGGCATGCCGCCGAGCCAGAGCGGGAAGAGGATAACCAGATGGTCGGCTGCCGCAATCTTCTGCCGCTCGCTCAGCACCGGCTCAGGCGGCGGGGTCAGGAAATCCTCGTTTTTTTCAAGCAGAGGAAATGTCAGATCACGAACGTTGATCCGGCTAACGTCATATCCGGACGAGATGGCCCCATCCGCATATGAATCGGCAAGAGCCCGGCAAAGCCTTTTTGGGTCCGTATCAGGATGCCCATCAATAATGCAGATCGTTTGGGTCATATGTGCGCCTCCCTTCAATACGAAGGCTAGCCTCAAACGCCCCGCAGCTTGATAGGGAATTCTACTTACACCCGCACCATGCCAGTCCCGGCGGGAACATGTGCCACCCCACCGCGTTGGACTCCTTAAGAACAAGGAGACTGACATGGCCAATCTGAAAAAGTTTGAAGAGAACCCCCAGCGCCAACTGCTGGAAGAAATCAAAGGCGCGCGCTGCGTGATGCTCGGCTCCCCTGAGCACGACCAGCACATGCAGCCGATGGCGCCCCAGGTCGACGAGGACGCCGGCATCATCTATTTCTATTCCGACAATACAAGCGACCTCGGCAAGGCCGTCCTGAAGTCACCTGGCAAGGTGCATATGTGCCATATCGACACTGACTATCAGGCCTGCATCAGCGGCCAGCTTCATCCGCACCATGACAAAGCCACCATCGACAAGTTCTGGGGACCGATGGTCGACGCCTGGTATCCGGGCGGCAAGGATGATCCCAAAATGCTGATGCTGAAGTTCGTGCCTCATGATGCCGCCCTCTGGGCGTCCGACAAATCCACCATCGGCGTCATGTTCGAAGTGGCCAAAGCCAACATGAAGGACGAAACGCCCGACCTCGGAAAAACTAAGCAGGTCCAACTCTGACACCTCGGAGCACGGATAATCCGGCCCCTCCCGCCTTATGGCGGCGAGGAGCTGGTTACATCCGGAACAGACCAAATCCCCGCTCGCCAAACGGCGCGTTGAGGCTGGCCGAAAGCGCAAGGCCCAGCACGCGGCGCGTGTCGGCCGGGTCGATGATGCCATCGTCCCAGAGCCGCGCGGTGGAGAAATACGGGTTGCCTTCGGTCTCGTAGAGATCGCGGATCGGCTGTTTGAAGCCCTGCTCTTCCTCCGCGCTCCACTGGCCGCCACGCCGCTCGATGCCATCGCGCTTGACGGTGGCGAGCACACTTGCCGCCTGCTCGCCGCCCATCACGGAAATCCGCGCGTTCGGCCACATGAAGAGGAAGCGTGGGCTATAGGCCCGCCCGCACATCCCATAATTGCCCGCGCCAAAACTGCCGCCGGTGACCACGGTGAATTTTGGCACGCTGGCCGTCGCCACGGCCGTCACCATCTTCGCGCCGTCCTTGGCAATGCCGCCAGCTTCATATTTCGAGCCCACCATGAAACCGGTGATGTTTTGCAGGAAGACAAGCGGAATGCGGCGCTGATCGGCGAGTTCAATAAAGTGGGCCGCCTTCTGCGCGCTCTCGGAAAAGAGGATGCCATTATTCGCCAGGATCGCGACCGGCATGCCATAGATATGCGCAAAGCCGCAGACCAGCGTTTCGCCATAGAGCTTCTTGAACTCGTGGAACTCTGATCCGTCCACGGTGCGCGCAATCACTTCGCGCGCATCATAGGGCTCGCGCACATCCTGAGGCACCAGCCCATGCATCTCGCGCGGATCATAAAGCGGTTCAGCGGGTGCCATGATCTCAAACGGCTGAGGCTTCGGCTTTGCCAGTGTACGCACAATCGAGCGCACGATGGCCAGCGCATGCGCGTCATGCGCGGCGTAGTGATCGGCCACGCCCGAGCGGCGCGCATGCACATCGGCCCCGCCCAGATCCTCGGCCGAAATCTCCTCGCCCGTCGCCGC
>JBKBIZ010000240.1:0-662 GCA_046293975.1 Hyphomonas sp.
TTCTACGGCGACGGCCTGCACCGGGGCGGCGGACGGGTGGTGGTGACCAAGGGCGCCAAGGGCGCGGCGATGTATCAGCGCGGCGTCGAAATGGCCTGGGCTACGCCGTCGGCCGTCGAGGCCGTCGATGCGACGGGCGCCGGAGACGCCTTCGTGGCGGCGATGGTCGTCGCGCTGCTGGAGGGCATGGAGCCGGCCCAGGCGCTGAGGTTCGCCTGCGCCGCCGGGGCGTTCGCCGCGACGCGCGCGGGCGCTCAGCCGTCCGCGCCGGAGCGGGACCAGGTCGAGGCGCTGCTGGCGGGTCCGTAGCACGCGGTCGCGTCCAAGCTGTGCTGTATCGAGTGTAGCGTTATTGACACAAATCGGTCCAAGTCTGGCCTTTGCCTATTGCGGTCGGGAAATAATACGGCACGGTGACTCCCGGGATTTTTGAGGGAGTGCACGGCATGATTGAACGTATCGGGATGGGGCGGCGGCGCTGGTTGGCGACGGCGTCGGTGATCGGGCTGATCGCGGCGGCGGGAACGGCGGCGGCGGAGGTGCCCAATGACAACTTCAGCCCGAACGCCCCTCCGGTCCTGGCCGATCCGGATGCCATCAACGGCATCGGCAATATCATCGTCGACACCGGCGGCGGTTCGGTGGGCGTCTGCACCGGCAGT
>JBKBIZ010000241.1:0-662 GCA_046293975.1 Hyphomonas sp.
GGCCCGGAGATCCATGCCGGCCGATCCGGCGGTCTCGTAGGCGGGCAGGGCCAGGCCCTCGGCGTGGGGCAGGCGCAGGATGCGAAGGGTGCTCAAGTCAGACTCTCAGGCTTTCGGGGAGAAATGATCGGCGATCCGGTCGGCGAGATGCGCTGCGACCTCGGTCTTGGACAGGCGCGGCCAGGTGTCGGCCCCGTCCTTGGTCACCAGGAGGACCGTGTTGCCGTCAGCGCCGAAGACATCGGCCGAGACGTCGTTGCCGACGATCCAGTCGCAGCCCTTCCTCGACAGCTTGGACCGCGCGTTGGCCTCCAGATCTGTGGTCTCGGCGGCGAAGCCGATGACCAGGGCCGGACCGCGGCGCTCTGCCGCGCTCTGGGCCAGGGCCACCGAGGCGTCGGGCGTCGAGAAGTCGATGATCACGTCGCACAGCGAGATGTCGGCCGTCTCGCCCCAGTCGAAGCGGGCGGCGACGACCACGTCCTCGCGTGCATCCAGCACCTGGGAAACCGCACGACCCATCCGGCCGCGATAGCCGGAGATGCCGGCGTGGAAGATTGCGCTCAAGCCGCCGTCTCTTTCGATCCGTCCGCATCCTGATTGCCCAGGATGTCGGCCCAGAAGCGCTTCGCCTTTCCGGCGAAGCTGGAGTTGCGAGGGTT
>JBKBIZ010000242.1:0-658 GCA_046293975.1 Hyphomonas sp.
GACTTCGCCCAGCTCGCCCTCTGCGATCAGGCGGCGCAGGGTCAGGAAGTCGGCGTCCCAGCGGCGGTTCTGGAAGACGCTGAACACGCCGGGCGAGGCGGCCGCGACGGCGGCGACGGCTTGCGCGTCGGCGAGGGTGGCGGCGAAGGGCTTGTCCACCACCACCGACTTGCCGGCCTTCAGCGCGGCGATCGACTGTTCGGCGTGCAGGGCGTCCGGCGTGGCGACGACGATCAGGCCGATGTCGTCGCGGGCCAGGGCGGCGTCCAGATCGGGCAGGACCGCGACGTCCGGGAGGTCGGCGTGGACCGCATCAGGGCGCGACGAGACGACGGCGGTCAGGGTCAGGCCGGGGGTGGCGGCGATCAGGGGGGCGTGGAAGGTCTGGCCCGCCAGGCCGTAGCCGACGACGGCGACGCCGATGGGTGCGTGTGAGGTCATGCCCCGATCAATAGCGGTCCGGGCGCGGGCCATCCAGCACATAGGGCACCACGCCGCGCTCGTTCTCGGGGACGTGAAGGGCGCGGTCCAGGGGCGGGAAGGCGCGCTGGGTGCAGTCGGTGCGCTCGCAGATGCGGCAGCTGACGCCGATCCGGGCGGCGGGGCCGTTCAGGTCCAGACCGGCGGCATAGACCAGGGATCCGGCGTGCTCGACCTC
>JBKBIZ010000243.1:0-657 GCA_046293975.1 Hyphomonas sp.
GCGATCGGATGGGGCTGACCGACATCGGCGCGGCCCTGCTGCGCACCCTCGACCCGGAGACGGCGCACCAGCTGGCGATCAAGGCCCTGCAGGTAGCGCCCCTGCCCGCGCCGCCGGCGGACGACCCCATACTGAACACCCGGCTGGCGGGGCTGGACCTGCCCAATCCGGTCGGTCTGGCGGCGGGTCTGGACAAGAACGGCGAGGCCCTGCGCGGCCTGTCGCGTCTCGGCTTCGGTTTCGTCGAATGCGGCTCGGTCACCCCGCGGGCCCAGGCCGGTAATCCCAAGCCCCGCCTGTTCCGCCTGACCGAAGATCGGGCCATCATCAACCGGATGGGGTTCAACAACGCCGGGCTGGACGCCTTCGCCGCACGGCTGGATCATCGCCCCTCGGGCGTGATCGTCGGCGCCAATCTGGGGGCCAACAAGGACACCGAGGACAAGGCGGCGGACTATGTCGCGGGTCTGGAGCGACTGGCCGGTCGCGCCTCCTATTTCACCGTCAACATCTCCTCGCCCAATACGCCGGGCCTGCGCGCGCTTCAGGGCCGCGAGCAGTTGGACGACCTGCTGGGCCGCATCGACGCCGCCCGACCCGCCACAGGCCCCGACCGCGTGCCGGTCTTCCTGAAGATCGCGCCCGACCTGATCGCCG
>JBKBIZ010000244.1:0-652 GCA_046293975.1 Hyphomonas sp.
GAAAGCCGCCGAGAAGGCCCTGAAAGAACAGGAGAAGGCGGCCGCGAAACTCCGCGCGCAGTACCCCGCCACCGTCAGCGAGACTGAATTCGCCGCCCAGCCGACCGTGACGGCCGCCGCCGCCAAGGCCCTCGCCACGCACCTGCGCGTGCGCGGCCTGAACACCGAACCCGGCGACGACCCCCTGCTCATGGCGTACCTGCTCGACCCGGCCAACACCACCATGAACGCCGTCAGTCAGCGGTACCTGAACGCCCCCTGGCCCGACGACGCCGCCGGTCGCGCCGCCGCCACCGCCCAGCTGCTGCACCTGCTGCCGCCCCTGCTGGACGACACCCGCCGCGCCCTCTACCACGACATGGAACGCCCCCTCTCCGGCGTGCTGACCCGCATGGAAGTCCGGGGCGTGCAACTCGACAGCGAGTACCTGCGCGGCCTGTCCGCCGCCACCGCCGCCCGCCTGCCCGCAGGCCGCATCGGCGCGCCCGAGGATATCGCCCAGGCGATCCTGCTGGCGGCCGCCAACCCCTTTCTCACCGGCGCCACGCTTGACGTGGACGGTGGCGCGCATCTGGCGCGGTAACGTTCACCCCCAAAAGGAGACACAAGATGACCCTGACCCGCAGAACCTTCCTCGCCGCGGCCCCCGCCG
>JBKBIZ010000245.1:0-648 GCA_046293975.1 Hyphomonas sp.
GCAAGGAGGCCGGCGATCCGGTGGCCCTGGCCGCGCGCGAGGCCGAGTATAAGGACCGGTTCGCCAATCCGTTCGTGGCGGCGGGGCTGGGCTATATCGACGACGTCATCATGCCGCACGGGACGCGGCGGCGACTGGTGACGGCGCTGCGGACGCTGAAGAACAAGGTCCAGGAGAACCCCTGGAAGAAGCACGATAATATTCCGCTATGAAGAAGGCTCCATATACCCCAGCGGTTCGTCCAAAGGCCCAGCATTTTGGTGATCCGCGCCTCACCTTTCCGGTGACGTATAGTGGAACGACTTTGCTCGCTTCGTTATCGACCCTTCATTACATCGTTGAAAAACAAAGGGCCAAGAACGTCATTCTCGATTTTTCGAAATCGAGGCACGTACTGGAGTCGGGGATGCTTCCCCTAATTCCTATAATAAATAAGCATGTTGCCAAGAGAAATGTCGCGTTCCAGCTGATCCTCCCAAAGGACGAACGGGTTGCGTCCCAATTTCGAAAGTGCAATTGGGCTCATTTAATAGATCCCCTTCATTACGAGTACGATGAGAATGCAACTATTACTCACTGTCCTGCTTTAAGATTTAGAAACAGTGAGGAGCAGGGGCAGGCTGTTGATAAGATAATAAAAGTTGTCCT
>JBKBIZ010000246.1:0-648 GCA_046293975.1 Hyphomonas sp.
GCTCCGGCAAGAGCGTGCGGCAGACTGCGCACGAGCATCGCTCCGGGTCCGAACCGCTCGATGGCGAGACCCAGTTCGGCGAGCTTGTCGGTCGCGCCTTCCAGCCGGTCGCAGTCGACCTCGTCCATCTCCACCACGTCGGGAATCAGCAACGCCTGCGCCCGCGCGGATGCCTCTCCCGCTCCGGCTGCCTTCAGCCGTTCGAGGACCAGCCTTTCGTGCGCGGCGTGCTGATCGACGATGACCAGGCCGTCGCGGGTCTGGGCGACGATATAGTTGGCGTGCAGTTGGCCCCGCGCGGCGCCCAGGGGGTAGTCGAGGGGGTCGATGGGGGCGTGAGGGGTGAATCGTGAGTCGTGACTGGCGGCGTCGGCGGGCGCTTGCTGGGGCCAGGCGGGCCCGTCCCAGCTGGGTTCGACGCGGGCGCTGCGTTCGTTGAGGCCGGGCAGGACTTGGGCGGCGGCGGCGGGCTGGGACCAGCCGGTCCAGCCGCTGAAGCCCTGGGCCGAGGGGGAACTGGGGCTGTAGGCGGGGCCGGTGGAGACGCCGGTGTGGGGCTGGAACCCCGCCATGGCGTCGGCGGCGACGGTGGTGGAGGCGCGGTGGCCGGCGGCGTGGAGCGCGTGCCTCAGGGCGCCGACGATCAGG
>JBKBIZ010000247.1:0-648 GCA_046293975.1 Hyphomonas sp.
TCAGCTGCGCCATGAAGTCGGGCGCGCTGCTGTCGACGACATGGGTCGCGCCGAGCTCGCGGAGCAACAGCGCCTGAGTCTGGCTGCGTACGATGTTCACCAGCGGCACGCCTTCGGACAGGGTCAGCTTGACCAGCATCTGGCCAAGGTTCGAGGCGGCGGCGGTGTGGACGAGGCCCTTATAGCCTTCGCGCCGCATCGTTCCGACCATGCCGAGCGCGGTCATCGGGTTGACGAAGGACGAGGCGGCTTCCTCTGCGGCGGTGCCGTCCGGGAAGACGAGGCAGTCGCGCGCGCGGAGCAGGCGATACTGGGTGTAGAAGCCGCCGCCGGCCGCGGCGACAGTCTTGCCGATCAGCGCCTGTGCGGCGGGATCGTCTCCAGCGGCGACGACCGTACCGGCGCCTTCATTGCCGATCGGCAGCGGCTTGCCCGCGCGCACCGCGACATGGCGGCGGAGCGCTTCGGGGATTTCGGCACGCGCGCCATAGCCGAGCGGGGCGAAGGCGTTGGAGTCGGCGACGCTGAGCATCACCGCGAGGTCGGACGGGTTGATCGGGGTCGCCTCGACCCGGATCAGCACCTCGTCTCCGCTGGGCTGGGGCACCGGCACGTCGCGCAAGGTGAGTTCGAGGCCGCCATCCTCGG
>JBKBIZ010000248.1:0-648 GCA_046293975.1 Hyphomonas sp.
AGACGCCGGCCCAGCCGCCGGCGCCCGCTGCACAGCAGGGCGGCCCGGCCGATGTCGGCCTGCTGAGCGGCGCGGAGTTGTCGGCCGATTGCGGCGGGCTGAACAATCTGACGGGCCGGGCGTATTGCGTGACGGCGCAACTGGGCCAGATCGGCGCCTTGGCCGACGCCTATATCGCCGATCTGGCGACCAAGGGCTGGCTATCGGCAGGTGGCGACGAGAACCGTGTTGTCTTCGTGAAGCGGTGCGAAGGGGGCGGCTACAACGGGATGCAGATGGTCGCTTTCTACGACACGACCAAGACCGCCGTCGCCGAACTTCCCGGCTATCTGGGCTTCGCCGTCGTGCCCGGCGATGTCTGCGCCCAGGCTGCGGCAGAGAAGCCTGCTTCGGAAACCACGCCTCAATGACCACCGCCCGTATCGACGCCTGTTTCGCCGCGCTGAAGGTCGAGGGCCGCGCGGCCTTTATTCCCTATGTGATGGGGGGCGATCCGTCGCGCGAGGAGGCGCTGGCGATCCTGACTGGGTTGCCCGCCGCCGGGGCCGACATTATCGAGCTGGGCTTCCCGTTCAGCGATCCGATGGCCGAGGGGCCGCCGATCCAGCGGGCCGCCATTCGCGGGATGAAGGCCGGGTTCGGCCTGCG
>JBKBIZ010000249.1:0-647 GCA_046293975.1 Hyphomonas sp.
CCATAGGCCGGAAGGGCGATGATGGATCGAACCGTGTCGGGGTTCTGCGTCACGTCGGTCGGCGGTTTTCCACCTTGGGCCGCGTCCTCTAGATAGGTCCGAGGGGGCGCCAAATAGGGCGGCGCGTCAGGCCGCTCCGCACGCGCCAGCACCTGTCCGTCGCCGCTGGGGTAGGTGCGCGAGAGGGTCTCGGTGCGCAGGGCGGGCAGGGCGGGCGCGGCCTGGATGCCGGGTCGGTCGGGGTGGGTGGTCATGTCAGAGTCTCCCGAGGGCGCCCACGATGCTCATGCGCCCGGCGTTGCGGGCCGGCAGCAGGCCCGAGAGCAGGCCCAGCAGCAGGCTGATGGCCAGCGCCAGCAGCACCAGCCGGGGCGTCAGGGCGGCCGCGTCGATCCCGGCGAGCTGCTGGGTGTACAGGTTCACGCCGGCGATCCCGGCGAGGCCGAGCAGCACGCTGGCCACAAGAAGTGAGAGTTTCATGATGCGTCCTTGCTTGAGGTGAGGCTGTTCAGTTGGAACCGGCGTTGGGTGTGTTCAGGTACGGGAAGCCCGGCAGCAAGGGCACGACGGCCTGATCGACGGCGTCGTGCAACTTGAAGGCGGTGCTGCCCAGCGGCACCTTGGACGGGTTGCAGTCCGCCCCGAAG
>JBKBIZ010000024.1:0-35425 GCA_046293975.1 Hyphomonas sp.
AGGATCACCCGGTAGCCCTCTGCCTTCAGGGCTTTGACGGCCTGAACCCCGGAATAATCGAACTCGCAGGCCTGGCCGATAATGATCGGACCCGCGCCAATCACAAGGATCGAGGAGATATCTGTGCGCTTGGGCATGGGTTCGTGGTCTCCTCACAGGCGGTCAAACGGCTGCCCGATAGCAGGGAGTCGGGCGCGGGGGCAAGGCGCAAGATGCGGACCGCCCCCGAACAGGGGGAAGCGCCGTGCCTCGCGCGGTGCTACGGGCTGTAGCGAAGGAAATCCAGATGAAACGCTCTGCGCGCGTCCCTATTCTGCTCTGTCTTATCGCCGCACTGGCGGGCTGCGCCGCCGACTTCGCACAGGGATGCCGCTCCACGGCGGACTATCCGGCTTGTATGGGCGAGTTCATCGGCCTCGCCGAAGCGCTGCAATTCGGTGTCGTTTCCGAGGTTAAAAAGGGACGCTTGGAGTGGGAGCCTTGGGACGCACTTATCTGCGAGGCTACTGTTCTGGACAGGAGGGACGCATGAACTGGTATTTCCGCCCGGCCGCCATGGCCATGCTTGCTACGGTCCTGGTGGCAGGCGCTGCGCAGGCAGACGTCTGCAGCAAGGAAACCGTTCCGAAGGCGCTTGAAACCAGCATGCAGCAGATTTCAACCGCTGAGCAGTTCCAGCAGGCGATTCAGGAAATGGACGGTTATCTCTCCCAATGCCCCGATGACCCCTGGATCAACATGATGGGCGCGTCAATGGACATGCGCGTCTATGATACGGTGGTGTTTAACAGCAATAACAAGATCGGCCAGGACGCGGTGAACTACCTGCTGCGCGCCTTCGCGCGGTCTGACGCTTACATGGCCGTCCCCCCCGAGGCGCGGCAGAACCTCTACGCCGTCCCAACTGAAATCGGTGTGGGAGAGCTGACCCACGCCGCCGCGGCGGAGAACCGGAAGTCGATTCTCACCGCCCTGATGCAGCTAGCAAGACTTGGCACGTTTCATCCCTACATCGCCGCTGAAGCGCCGCCGGCCTGTTCAGGCTGGCTCAACGCGGACGCGCAGACGATCGGCTATACGATCGACACCGAGGCAGACATGATTTTCCTGCCTTTCGTGGATGCTGCAGCTGAAGCGTGCCGGAACCCTGCCGAGATAGGCCTTCGCCTGCCGCTTTCGGTCAAGGCGCATGCCTACACCCGGCTTGTCGGCAAGGACGTGGTCACCGACCCGGAGCGGGTCGCAGACATGCTGCTCAAGGCCCGAGACGCCCGAGACGCTTATCTGGAGGGGCGCAGCTTCGACGCCTTCTATACCAAGTATGACGCAGGCCGGCTCGACAATCAGCTGCGCAAACATGGCGCCGATCCGCAGGCCGGCTTACTGGCGCGCGATCTCTGGTTCACTCCGGAGCATATGCGCACCGAGAAGATGCAATTCAGCCTCGGTATGGCGCTCAGCGAGGAATGGGCCACCATTGCTGCCGCAATGTCCGCCGGGACCGAGACGCCTTCATCGGCGGGCGCTCGCTTTACCAGTGTTGTTTACGCCGTGCTTCACGAGGGGCGCGCCGCCGGGCTCGAGCAAGAGACCCGCACGGCCCTGCGTTTTGCGCTCGGGGATGTGCAGGAAAACCGCTTGCGCGCGCCCGCATTGGAAGGGCAGGAGCCGCCGCCGCAATGGCTTTACGATATTCTGATGAAAACCGCTGCGGCCCCGACCGAAGGAAACTGAATATGGCAAATATCCTGAAAATCGCTGCCCTTGCCGCCGTTGCAACTTTCGCTGCGCCACCAGCGTTGGCCTTCGATTGCGGCCCCGACAGGATTACCGCAGTGGCCAGAAATTACATCGCCTTGCAGAAGCCCGGCATTTCCCACGAGCAGTTTGGCAGCCACCGCACCGAAATCTCGATGGACGCAAGGCGGTGCCCGGAAACCGGATGGATACGGATCATTGCCGCCGGAGCCGAACTCAAATGGGCCGAACGCCTTGAGGCGGCCGGGGAGGCCTCCAGGGAGGGGCTGACGGCCACACAGTTTCGCTATGTCGAATTAGCGGCAGATCATATCCTCGCCGTCCAGAGCGACATTCCGGAAAGACTGCGGCATGACGGGCTTGACTTGGCTTACGATGAATGGACGCAGATCGTGGAAATGGGCGTCAGCGCCCTGACCCGTTACGGCGATGCAGGTCATGTCCATCCGCTCGTCTCCGATATGCCCCCGCAGATCGGTTGCAACACTGTCACCACCGCGATGGCGACCAAGGCGAGCAACTTTCGCATGATCAGCAGCCCGTCATCTTTGAAGCTCCTGAATGCTATCGCCGATGTCTGCCGGCCCTCGCAGGATAAACTTCAGTGGTCGGTTTTGGCGCAGCGGCCCAAGGCGATCATCCGGCAGATCAATGATGGGACGATAAGCGAGCCAGGCGAGATCCGCTCGGCCCTGCGCGAAGCCTTTCAGGATGTCACACAATATCTCGATGGCCGTCCCGCGCCGGCTGGCCTCTGGTTCGACAGCAATCACAAGGAGCTGGAAAAACTTCTTGCCGAGCACAAGATCAGTCGCCGCATTTTCACCGGGAGCGCCGAGGTTTCACGTGTGGACTGGTTTCGTCCAGAGAATGTCGGAAAGGATGCAACCGTCTATTCCATTGCCCTTACGCTCAGTGGGGCCTGGTCTCCGCTGGCCGCAGGCATGATTGATGCGCCCGCTGATGATATATCCAAGGCGCGGGCGAGCCTGATGCGGCTGACCTCCGAAATAGGGAAGGAGGCCGATGCTGCGGGGCAGGGCGAGCCGGGCCGGGCCATGATCGCAGAGGCGCTGACAGCCTTCCAGGATGGCAGTGTGCGATCCCCGGAAACCGTAGGTCTGCCCGGCGCGCCAGACTGGCTTTATAAAATTCTGATCGGGCTGATGACAAAAAAGGAAGCCCCGTCCCCTCAGTAAGGAACCGGGAACGGGGCTTCAGGTGAGAGGGGGTAGCCCGGCGGCTTACCAGTTACGCGGATCGTTGGGGTAACGGTCGCGGGCATCCACGACGCCATCGCCATCCGTATCATAGTTGTACGGATCATAATTGGCAGGGCGGTTGCTGTTACCGGTTCCACAATCGCCGGCCTTGTTGCAGCCGCGCACTGCGCCGGCGACACCGCCAACAGCTGCGCCAATGGCTGCCCCGCGCTTGGCATCGCCATCGCCGACATTGTTGCCGATGGCTCCGCCTGCAATAGCGCCCAGACCGGCGCCGACCGCCGCGTTGCGTTCAGCCGTGCCCGAGGATGTACAGGCCGCCATTGCAAGTGCGCCTGCGCCAATTGCGGCGAATTTGAGATAAGCAATCATGGGTCGTTCCTTTCCGTGTCTACTGACAGGGAAAACGTCCGCCCGCCCGGTTGGTTCCGGGCATTACAGGGAGTTCAGCTCCAGCGTTTGGAGGTGCGCTGGCTGATGAGATCCACCTCGCCCTTCTCAGCGCCATTATAACCGGTCACGGCATCAGCCACGAACGGGTTGTCCTGGCGCTCCTGACCGAAGGTGGAGAGAGGGCCATGTCCGGGCACGAAACGCATGTCGTCGCCCAGGGGCCAGAGCTTTTGGGTAATCGAGTCGATCAGCTGCTGATGGTTGCCGCGCGGAAAGTCCGTGCGCCCCACTGAGCCCCGGAACAGAACGTCGCCGACAAAGGCCAGGGCGCCTTGAGGATGATAGATCACGACATGGCCCGGCGTGTGGCCAGGGCAGTGGGCCACGCCAAACGTATTACCGGCAAGTTCCAGCACATCGCCCTCATCGAGATACCGGTCAGGCATCACATTCTTCCCGTCGCGGATGCCGTATTTCGCGCCGCTTGCTTCCACTTCGTCGAGCAGCCACTGGTCATCCTTGTGCGGCCCTATGATCGGGCAGCCTGTCCGCTCCTTGATGGCGGTGGCTGCGCCGACATGGTCAAGGTGGCCATGCGTCAGCCACACAGCCACAATCTTGACGCCGAAATGATCCGCCGCCTGCATCAGCTTGTCGACCTCGCCGCCGGGGTCAACAAACACGCCTTCCATCGTCTCCGTCGACCAGATCATCGACGTGTTCTGTTGCAGCGGGGTCACCGGAATGATCCGGATCTCGAGTTTTGGGGCGGGGGTCTGCTCGGTCATCGGGGAAACATAGCGATCCCGGCCCGCTTCGCAATGCAGCCAATCCCGTCTTTTCGCTCGCCGGACGCTGGGTTAACTAAGTTGGTAACATGTTTCTTAGGAGCG
The DNA here is from genome assembly GCA_046293975.1 of Hyphomonas sp. GTDB lineage: Bacteria > Pseudomonadota > Alphaproteobacteria > Caulobacterales > Hyphomonadaceae > Hyphomonas. The sequence continues at coordinate 4,268 of JBKBIZ010000024.1, forward strand.
CCCAGCGATGCAACCGTCTCATCAGCCGATCCGCGCTAACGGCCTGGGCGACCTGGCGCGGGGGCGCGGAGGCATCATCCTTATCGCCCTGATCGGTCTCTTCATCTACTGGCAGTCAAACCAGAAAGAAGTGCCCTTCGCCCCCGGCAAGAAGCAGTTCAACACCCTGTCGATCCCGCAGGAGATAAAGCTCGGCCAACAATCCTATATGCAGATCCTTCAGCAGGAGCACAGCCAGGGCAACACGGTCCTCTGCTCAGATGAAGCCAGCTGCCAGGGCGACGCGCGCGTGCTTACCGAAAAGGTGCGCGGCATTGGTGAGCGGCTTCAGCGCGCCGCACTGGAACTTGAAAACGATTACCGCACGCAAGGTTACAGGATGCCCGGCGTCGTGGAGCAGTTCGACTGGACCTATTATGTCGTCGATTCGCCCACGCCCAACGCCTTCTGCCTACCGGGCGGCTATGTGGCGGTGTATACCGGCATCCTTGATATTACCGGCAATTATGATGGCCGTGTCACGCTTGAGGATGTCGCCGACGAGAACAAGCTTGCCGTCGTCATGGGCCATGAGATCGGCCACGCCCTTGCCCATCACGGTGCCGCGCGGATGAGCACGCAGCAGATGATGCAGATCGGCCAGGTCGCCCTTGCTGTGGGGGTAGGGGAGATGGATGCCGGCCAGCGCCAGGCTGTGATGCAGGCGTTTGGCGTTGCCGCGCAGGGCGGCTTCCTCGCCTTCTCCCGCGATCATGAGACTCAGGCTGACAAGATCGGCCTCGATCTGCTCGTGCGCGCCTGTTACGATCCGCGCGAGGCGCCTGAGCTCTGGGAACGCATGGGCGAGATCGGCGGAGGTCAGCGCCCCCCTGAATGGATGAGCACACACCCTGCGTCAGCCACCCGGGCCGAAAACTTCCGGAAATGGATGCCCGATGCCATCAAGGAATATGAGCGCCGCTGCGGAAGCCTCATTTAAAAACGGCCCCCGCCGCAAAGCGAGAGCCGCCAAGGGCCATTCCCCATTTTGGAAGTGCGTCGTTTGAAGGCTCCGCCCTTCCGCCCTTAGAAACATGAGTAATAATGCCAGTCTGAACCGCGGATAACAATGTTTGCGTACGGGATTCAGTGCCGCTGCCGGGCTGCGGAAGAAGGCAAAAAAAAGCCGCGAAGCCTCCTCCTCCCGAAGCGCTTCGCGGCTATGCAATGCCGTCCGTGCCGTCCACCGGCGATACCCAGCCTGCATATTCTCAAGTGAGCAGCGTGGGCCCCGAAGAGCCCGCAACCAAAAAAAGGTTACCCTTTTTACATACCACTGGTATGCTCTTACGCAAGAGGTGTGGGGATGCCTAAGCGTACTAGAGAGCAGGCCGCTGAAACGCGCGAGTCTTTACTCCGTGCGGCAAGGGAATCGTTTGCAAATCAAGGCTTTGCGGGAACCAGCGTCGTTGCCGTGGCCACCGCATCGGGCACAACGAAAGGCGCACTTTTCCATTATTTTAGCAGTAAGGAAGCACTCTTTCTCGAAGTCTGGACTGCGCTCCAGCTCGAAATGGACGCTGCCGCCCGCAACGCTGCCATCGCGGCCCGCTCCAAAACCGACCCCTACGCAGCTTTCCTGGCCGGTTGCCGTGTCTATCTGGAATGGGCGACCCGGCCGGACTATCAGACCATCGTGCTGATTGACGGTCCCTCGGTCCTCGGCATGGCTCGCTGGCATGAGCTCGACTTCAAGCTCGGCATGAACAACATGATCCAGGGCGCGACCTGGCTCGCCCGCCAGGGCCTTCTGCCCGAGGAGCACATCCGCCCCGCAGCGGTTCTCCTGCAAGCGGCTCTGAACGGAGCCGGCTTTGCGCTCTCCTCCAGCTCTCGCGATGTCAGTTCAGCCGAGCTGTTCGCCACCTTCGAGCAGATTTTGCGGGGCCTGAGGCATTCGGCATAGTCTGCCCGCATTGAGGTCGCCTGCCGGGGTTTATTATGCGGCGGAAAGCCGATACGGGTCAGCGCGAAAGAAACGGAAGGTCTTCCCCTCATGTCTCATTTCTCGCCCCTCTCCACGCTTCCCCCGGACGCGCTGCTCGGCCTGATGACCGCTTACCGCGCAGATGAGCGCAGTGAGAAGTTCGATCTAGGCGTCGGCGTCTACAAGGACGAGAATGGCGAAACGCCCATCCTCTCGGCGGTGCGCAAGGCCGAAGCCAAGATGCTCGCCGCCCAGACCACCAAGGTTTACGAAGGCCCGCGCGGCAACATTGATTTCTGCGCCCATATTGAAAAGTTCGTGTTCGGCAAGGACCACCCCGCGCTGGCCGAAAACCGCGTCCTCTCCTTCACCTCGCCCGGCGGCTGCGGCGCGCTCTTCCTCGGCGTCGGCCTGATGCGCCGTATGGGCACGCGCTGCGTCTGGGTATCGCGGCCCACCTGGCCCAACCACCCCAACGTCGTCAAATCCCTCGGCCTCGACGTGAAGGACTATACCTATTCCCGCGACGGCGCCTTCTATCGCCTCGGCGCGCTCGCTGACCTTTCCACCGCAGAGCGCGGCGACGGCATCATCATCCAGGGCCCCTGCCACAACCCGACCGGTATCGATCCGTCAACGGAAGACTGGCGCGAGCTTGGAAAGATCTGCAAGGATAAAGGCATCATCGCGCTGCTGGACGTTGCCTATCACGGCTTCGCCTCCGGCCTCGACCGGGATATGGACGGCGTGCGCGCCTTTATCGATGAAGCCGGCGAAGCGCTCATCTCCTATTCCTGCTCGAAGAATTTCGGTCTTTACCGGGAGCGGACGGGCTGCTTCCTCGCCGTTGGCAAAACGCAAGGGGGGATCGCCGCGGCGACCACCCATGTTGCCGATATGGGCAGAGCCACCTGGTCGATGCCTCCGTCTCATGGCGCGGGCATCGTCGCCACCATCCTGGACGATCCGGATCTGCGCGCCGAATGGGAAACCGAATTGTCCGCCATGCGTACACGGATGATTGGCCTGCGCGAGGCGCTCTCCGATGCCCTTGTCAGCCATTCAGGCTCAAACCTGCTCGCCGCCCTCAAGACACAGAACGGCATGTTTTCGCAGCTGCCGATCTCGGCCGAAGACACCGCCAAGGCACGCGAAACCGATGGCATCTACATGCCGTCTTCCGGCCGTATAAACATCGCCGGGCTTCACCCCAGCGATATTCCAAGACTGGCGGAAATCCTCGCGGGATATCTGGTTTAGGGTTCGGGTTCGCTCCCATCCGGGCACAACACCTCATCCCTCTCCCATAAAATGGGAGAGGAGGGGCCCGCGCCCAAAGGGCGTGGGAGGTGAGGGCCTTTCTTTGGGCGCATCGCCCACCCATCGTCACCCGTCGAGGGTGACGATGATGGTAAACTCCGGCAACCCGCGCCGCCTCGTCCTTTCAGGCCGAGGCCGTCTCGGGGCGTTTGCAGGGCAAAAGCTTATCCCTCGACGCCTTCCACAAATAGCACGCGATAGTCCGCCGCCTGATACCGGTGCGCGCGGGCTTCGGTATAGGCCGGGCTCTCATACCAGGCCTTGGCTTCGGCCATCGTCGGAAAGGAGAGGATGACCACGCCGTCGGCGTCTGCCCCTTCGGTCACGTCATGCTTGCCGTAAAAGGCCAGCGGCGTGATCTTGTGATCGCCGCGCGCGCCCGCTGCTGCTTTGGCATAGCGGGCCATCGCCTCTTCATCGCGCAGTTTTTCGCGGATCAGAATTACATAGGCGGCCATCTGTCTTCTCCCGGTTTTTTAAGGTTCGCCACTTTCCTCCGCCGGGGAGAGATTTGTAAATCCCTGCCGTAGCGGCGGTCAGACGGTCAGTCCCTTCGGCGCCAGCGCTTCCAGTTCGCCCAGCATCTCGGGTGGGGCGGGAATGGCCTTGCGCGCGTCAAGGTCGAGCGTGATGGCGACCGCTTCGCACGTTGCCCAGGCCGTGCCGGTTTCCGGGTTCATCACCCAGTGAACCAGCGAATGGGTCTTGCCGTGAACCTTCCCGAGAGACGTATGCACGGTATATAGGTCGCTGGCGCGCGGCAGGCGGTGATAGCGCAGGCGGTATTCCAGCACGGCCGCGCCCATGCGCTTGCCCCCGGCATTCTCGGCCACTTTCTGGCGCCACTCATACAGCAGGTTGGGCACCGAGTCCGAGATACGCCCGATGAACCAGGAAGGCTCCATCCATCCGTGTGCGCCGCAATGGCCGGTGGGCACCGCGCCCATGCCGATCTGGCGCACACCGGCGGCTTTCACCTTCTCCATCGTAATTTCAGAATAGGGCAGGCCCGGCGCATCCGGATCGAAACTGCGCGGCAGGGCTTCTTCGGGTGTCTCGCCCTTCAGGTGTTCCATCTTCTGGCGGGTTTTGGCAGTCCAGGGGAAGAGCTCGCCTTCGGCGGTGTCGATATGGGCAATCCGTGTACGGAACGCGGCGGCGAGGCTACCATCGCCGTGGCGCAGTTCCTGATAGATCACCGCGTCATGCGCGCCGATTTCCAGAACGCAGCCCTGCATGGCCAGCGGCCGGCCGGGCAACACCTCGCGGACGAAACGGATATGCTGGTCCAGGGGCACGATGGTCGAGGGGGCGTTCGGCCGGAACGCTTCGGGCATGCCGAGTTGACTGGCCAGCGCGACCAGACCCTCCAGCTGTTTCTCGACATAGACGCGCACATTCATGTGCCCCATCTCATCGCAGTCCCACTGGTTACAGCTGCCCTGCCAGAGTGGGATCATGCGGTACATCTCCTGCAACGCCCGCGCACTTCGATTACGGCGCGGGTCATCTGGAAGCCAGCGGCTTCGGTTTCTTTCTTGAGCGCCTGGCTGGTGGCCACGGCATGAAGTTCTTCGGCGTTCTGGCAGATCTCGCAGATCAGGAAAACCGCCGAGTGATTATGGCTCGTATGCCCGCACGCCACATAAGCGTTTAGGCTCTCGATCTTGTGGACGAGGCCGGTCTCCTGAAGGAAATCCAGCGCCCGGTAGATGGTCGGCGGCTTGGCCGCGCCCTCGCCGTCCAGATTGGCCAGCAGGTCATAGGCCTTGGCCGGTCCCTGATTTTCCAGCAGCAGGCGCAGCACCTTGCGGCGAATGCGCGTCATCCGCTGGCCCTTGCGCACCACCAGGGCTTCGGCCTCGGCAAGGAAGGCGTCCACGTCCTGCGGGGCACAGGGCGTGTTTGCGGTGTCGGGGTCGTGAGCGTGTGAATGGGCCATTGCCCTAATCTCTTGTGTTTTGAGCAGAATGTGAAGGGGGCCGCCGCAAGAGGCACTGGACGGTCCCTGCAAATCACCTGAGATTCCTTCCTGTAGCGAAATGATCGTAGCGTGGAGGAATGGCCGGGATGCAATTGTCAGAGCGTGAAGGGCTTGAACTCTGGCGGAAATCGGTCACGGCCTCGGTGCGCTCGGACGCGCCAGACCTCACCGCGCGCCAGCAGGCCGTTCTCATGACCATCGCGCTGACCCCTGGTCCGCACACTGTGCGGGGCCTGGCTGAGCATCTGGGCATCGCCAAGCCGGCCGTCACGCGTGCGCTCGACGCGCTGGAGCGCCTCGATTTCATCCGGCGCCTGCCCGATGACACAGACCTGCGCTCGATCTTTGTAGAGCGCACCCCCGAGGGCATGAGCTATCTGCGCGCCTTTGCGAGGCTTGTGCTGGCGGCCGCTTCCGGCGAAGAAGCAGGCTCGGGCAAGCCCCCGCGCCGCAATTCTGCCGTGGCTTGAGGCCAGCTTTGCCCGTCAGGGAGGCCTGCCGCTATGCCGGAATTCAATGATACCCGCCTTGCCCGCCCGGAAGGGGCAGGCACTGCCTATCAGGTAAGCGCCGGGGCCACCGCGATCCGCGAGACCCCCGCGCCCGATGGCCGCGTCGCCACCTTCGCCCTGCATGGTGAAACGGTGGACGTGTTCCACGAGGAGGGGGAGTTCGCCCTCGTCCAGTGCCGGCGCGACCGCTATGTCGGCTGGGCGCTGATGGCGGCGCTCTCTGCGCCGGTTCTTGAGCCCACCCACAAGGTCAGCGCCCTGCGCACCTATGCCTTCTCGCAGCCAGACATCAAATCAGCCCCTCACTTCATGCTGAGCCTCGGCGCGAAGGTTGTCGCGACCGGTCGTCAGGAAGGCGTCTGGACCGAATGCGCGCGGGCAGGGTGGGTGCATCAAAGCCATCTGGCGCCGCTCGGTCAGTTTGAAGATGACCCCGCAGGCGTCGCCCTGCGCTTCCTGGAGGCGCCTTACCTCTGGGGCGGGCGGGAGAGCCTGGGGCTCGACTGCACGGGCCTCACCCAGCAGGCGTTCGAGGCCTGCGGTGTCCTGTTGCCGCGCGATTCTGACATGCAGCGCGCCTGGATTGGTCGCGAAGTGTCCCAATCTGTCCAGATTTGTCCTGAAAGTGTCGCGCTCTGCCGGGGCGATCTTGTCTTCTGGCGAGGGCATGTGGGTATCCTCACGGCCCCGGATACGCTCCTCCACGCCAACGCCTATCACATGATGGTCGCAGAGGAGCCTCTCTCGGAAGCCATTGAAAGAATTGGGAAATTTACCGGCCCCGTTCTCTCCGTCCGCCGGATTGACCTGGCCGCAGAGCGCCTGAAAACGCCCGGCTGGCTTAAGCCCTGAAACCCACCGCCCTGTTTTACAAAAGAAAAACCCCGGCCAAGGCCGGGGTTTTAAATTCGGATGGTATTTTCTGGTAGGAATTACTCGGCCGGAGCTTCCTCAACCGGGGCCTCTTCAGCGGCCGGGGCTTCTTCTGCCGGAGCAGCGCCCTCTTCGGCCTCTGCCGGGGCTGCTTCGCCTTCGGCCGGAACTGTAGGGCCCTCAACAGGAACAGCCTCCCCGTCGATCAGTTCGCCATCGCTTGGAACGGCGTCAATGTCGCCTTCTTCAACGGCTGGCAGCGGCTCCGGGAAGGCCGGGGCGTTCTCGGTATTGGCCGCCAGATAGGCGATCACAGCGGCCCGGTCCGTATCCCGGCGAATACCGGCAAACGACATCGACGTGCCGCGCAGATAGCCAGCCGGATTGTTCAGCCAGCCATCCAGGTTTTCATAGCTCCATTCGCCTTCAGCGTTTGCCAGGGCGCCGGAATAGGCAAAACCGGGAATGTGGGCCTTGGAAGCGCCAACGGTGTTGTGAAGGTTCGGGCCGGTGCCGTTGGCGCCGCCCGCATTGATCGTGTGGCAGGTCGAGCACTGGCTGGCGAACAGGCGCTCACCGCGCGTCAGGTCTGCGCTGGCCAGGGCTGCGCCGAGGTCAAACACTTCAACGGCTGCAGCGGCGCCAGCGCCGGCGGCTTCAGCCACTTCGACGCAATAGTGGAACTGCTGGCACATTTTTTCCGACAGCGAGGCTGTTTCGCCCTCATCGCCATGATGGGCGGCGCCGCTGGCGAACACGACGTTCGGGAGCTGCATGAGGAACATGATGCCAAGCGCGGTTGCGAGCACCGCGCCGATGATCTTGTTTAGACCGAGCTCTCCCATGGGGCATTCCTTCGAATCTGTAGCGTTATTCTGTCTTGGCGGGCGCCTTTTGGCACGCTAACCGGGTGCGCACAATATAAAGGGTGTCTCTCCAGGGCGCTTCCCCCCGTACTCGCGGCGATCAGACGCATGCCGGGGGCATTCAAGACAGGGATTTTCGGAATGACCAGCAGAATTGCCTATCAGGGCGAACCCGGCGCGAATTCGCACATTGCCTGCGGCGAAGCGTTCCCGGGCCTGGAGCCGATGGCATGCCGTACCTTCGAAGACTGTTTCATCGCCGTTGAGCGGAGCGATGCAGACCTCGCCATGATCCCCGTGGAGAATACCATTGCCGGCCGGGTGGGGGACATCCACTACCTGCTGCCGACCACTCAGCTGCACATCACCGGGGAATATTACCTGCCGATCCGGTTCCAGCTTATGGCGCTCCCGGGGACGAAGCTCACAGATGTCAAAAAGGCGCGCTCCCACATCATGGGCCTTGGCCAGTGCCGCAACTTCCTGCGCAAGCATGGCATTGACCCTGTAACGGCTGCGGATACGGCCGGCGCTGCCCGAGAAGTTTCCGAGCTGAAAGACAAGAGCGTGGCGGCCATTGCGCCGCGCCTTGCCGCTGAGGTTTACGGCCTGGAAATCCTCGCGGAAAATATCGAGGACGCCGCTCACAACACGACCCGCTTCGTTATCATGTCGCGCCAGCCTGCTGACATTGATGCGGGCGACGGCCCGGCCAAGACCGCGTTCATCTTCGAGGTGCGCAACATTCCCGCTGCGCTCTATAAAGGCCTCGGTGGATTTGCCACCAATGGCGTCAACATGACGAAGCTCGAGAGCTATCTCGTGGGCGGCTCGTTCGAAGCGTCGCAATTCTATGCCGAGATTGAAGGCCATCCCGATGAGCGCCCGGTGCAGCTTGCGCTGGAGGAGCTTGGTTTCTTCTCGCAGTCGCTGAAAATCCTCGGCGTATTTCCCAAGGCGACTAACGCGCGCCTGTAGCCGCTTCCAGACGCGCAAGCGAGCAGGCGTGCGCAATCGCCGGCTCGATATGTTCGACGAAGAGCCGGGCCTTGCCGCGCAGCTTGCCTGAGGTCCACACCGCATGGATCAGCAGGGAAGGGCCCTGCCATTCCGGCAGCACACGGACCAGGCGCTGATCGCCGAAACATTCCGATGCCAGCCACGCTGGCGCCAGCAGAATGCCGAGCCCGCCAGCGGCCGCTTCCAGCAGCGTCTCCCCCGAGGAAGCGCGGAAGGGCCCATCAACCCGCGCTTCGAAATGTTCGTCGCCCCGGCGCAGATCCCAGACCGTCTGACGGTTGTGCCGGAAGACGACAGCATTGTGGTTCACGATGTCTTCCACGGTCTGCGGCGCGCCATGGCGCGCGATGTATTCCGGAGACGCCCAGAGCACCTGAGGCGCTTCGCCCACCTTCTTGGCCATCAGGCGCGAGTCGCGCAGTTCGCCGAGCCGGAAGGCGAGGTCGACGCCTTCAGAGACAAGGTCCGTAAGCGAATCGTCGGAAAGAAGGTCAAAGCGGATGCTGGAATAGGCCGCGAGGAAACCCGGCACCGAAGGCGCCACGACGCGCCGGGCGAAAGAGTGCGAGCATGAGATGCGCAGCAGTCCGACCGGCGAATGTTCTAGGCCGCGCGCTTCGGCTTCTGCCTCGTCATACTCGGTGAGGATGTCGACGGCGCGGCGATAGAAGCGCTCGCCCGCTTCGGTGAGGCTCAGCGCACGGGTCGTCCGCTGAAAGAGGGTCGTGCCAAGGCTTGCCTCCAGATCCTGTATCCGCCGCGACACGGTTGGCTGGCCGAGTTCTAGATCGGCGGCAGCGCGCGAAAAGCTGCCCGCATCGGCAACGCGCACAAACAGTTGCATGGCTTCAATTCTGTCCAAGCCGGTCCTCCGGAAACTGATGGGCCGCGATCACGCGGCTGTGTAGATTGCTCACGACTACTTGCTTTGAGGGTAAAACCCAAGCGGTGGTAATAACGCGTCGAGGGATATGGGGAGAGTTTGATGTCATCGCATCTCAAGACAATTGCGCCTGCAGGCTACAGCATGGTTGCCTCGCTTGTTTTTCTCGACAGCCTGCGGTTCAAATTTACCAACGCGCCTGAAACCCGGACGATCTTCGGCAAGCTTGATGCCTGGGCGGATAGCTTCGGGGCCGGCGGGCTGTTCGCCCAGACAGGGCTTTTCAGCCAGTATGTCATTGGCTCTGCGGAGCTTGCCGCTTCGGCCTTTCTGCTGGCGAGCCTCATTCCCCGGCTGAAACGTCTTCGCGTGATCGGCGCCCTGATTGCCGTTGCCGTGATGACGGGCGCGGTCAGCTTTCATCTCTTCACGCCGCTCGGCATCGACCCCAACAATGATGGCGCGGGTCTCTTTGCGATGGCCGTTGTTGTCTGGCTCACTTCGGTCATCATGCTGGTGGCTGGCAGGGGCACGTTGGCGAGCCTTGCAGCGGCGATCGGGAGCGTCCTCATTCCTTCGCGCACTGGCACAGAGCCAGGCCTCGCCAAGTGACGGCGCTCGATATCTTTCAACCACACTGAAAGGCTTTTTACGGATGAAACCCCGCCATCTCCTTGCCGTTCTGGCACTCGCGTCTGCGCCCATACTCGTTCTGCCCGCGCCCGCCTTTGCAGAGCCGCCGGTTTATACCGGTGCGTTCTCGGACACCGCCGTACAGGGACATGATCCGGTCGCCTATTTCAAAGACGCCAAACCGGTAAAAGGTTCCAAGACTTTTACAGCGGTCCATCAAGGCGCGACGTTCCTCTTCGCTAACGCAGCAAACCGGGAAGCCTTCATTGCCGATCCGGAAAAGTATGCGCCTCAATATGGAGGCTATTGTGCCTGGGCGGTGAGCCAAGGGTATCATGCGAAGGGCGATGCGCGGTTCTGGAAAATTGTCGAAGGTAAACTCTATCTGAACTACAACGCGTCGGTTCAGACGAAATGGGAAAGCGACGTTCCTGGCTTCATTGAAAGCGCCGATCAGAACTGGCCGAAGATCAATCCGTGAGGCGGCAGACGTTGGGCAAGCCGGGTTGGTGTGGCGCAGGCTTCTTTGAGCGGGACTGAAACGCCGTGCCGGGATAGTCGCGTGGTACGTAAAAGCGCAAATCGCGCAGAGAGGTATGCGTGAATGATTCGGTCCTGCTGAGGAGGAGCAATAACACCTTGATTTTAAACATAAAAAACGGGCGAGACTGGCTCGCCCGTTTCATATGAAGAATGTCCGTAGACTTACTTCTTTTTAGCGGCCGGCTTTTTGACAGCAGGCTTTTTCGCTGGTGCAGCTTTAGCAGCAGGTGCTGCCTTGGCTTTCACTGCAGGCTTTTTCGCCGGTGCAGCTTTAGCTGCAGGCTTCTTAGCCGGTGCAGCTTTTTTTGCGGCCGGTGCCTTAGCGGCTGGCTTCTTTGCCGGGGCAGCCTTGGCGGCAGCTTTAGCGGCGGGTTTCTTTGCAACTGCCATGTCTGATCTCCTATCATCTGGCTCGCCAATAATATCGTGATTCGGGAGAAATCAACTCCTGATTTTCACAAATGAGGAGAATCCCTGGAGCATTCCGTACACGATCAATCGTTTCTGAAGGCCCATACCTTCATTATGTGATGCGCAATGGCCGTCGGTGGAGGACAGAAGAGTTCGGCATGCGTGCCATTGAGAATGTCGCGCATCTCTTCCCGCGTAACCCAGCGCGCGCTCTCAAGCTCGTTTCCGTCGACCGTGATTTCATCGGAATCGGCGGGCAGAATGAAGCCCATCATCAGCGAAGAAGGGAACGGCCATGGCTGGCAGGCGACATACTCCGCCCTGCTGGGATCACAGGTGATCCCGGCTTCTTCAAACATCTCGCGCGTGGCCGCCTGCTCGATCGTTTCACCTGGTTCGCAGAAGCCGGCGAGGCATGACATGAACCCTGCAGGCCAGAACTTCTGGCGCCCGATGAGGGCACGCCCGTCCTTCACCGCGAGCATGATGGCAACAGGATCGGTACGCGGAAAATGTTCGGCGCCACACATCGCGCACTGTGCCTTCCAGCCTGCTTCGACGATGCCATTCTGCCCGCCGCATTTTGCGCAGTGCCTGTGGCTCTGATGCCACAGGAAAAGACTGCGCGCGGTGGAGGCGCAGTTGGCATCCATCTCCGGCATGCGGGCAGAGGCCTGCCGAAAGTCGAGAAACTCACCCGCCCCGGCAATGAGAGAACCGGCAAGATCAAACTTCTCGGGCACTTCAATCGCAAAGACAGGTGCGCCGGTTTTGTCCTCGCCCAGGAAGAGGCGCGCGCTGCCGGGTGATACCCGGAGGGCTTCCGGGCCGAACCAGTAGAGGCCGCCATCAGGGGTAATGAACGGGTTGCCGGCGCGCAGCAGGAAGATCAGCGCGGTGTCGCTCTGGATTGCGGTTTCAAGCCAGGCGTCATTGCACCGGTGATGGGCAGCGCGGTTGATGGGCTTGGCGGCGAGGGGCATGTCATTTGAGTTCGTCATGGGCCTGATGACTAGATTGGTTTTTGGCGGAAGGAAACACCGGACGCCGCGCCAGCCTTGCCACGCGTCTGCCACTACTCCGCCGCAGTCGAATGACGTATTATCCCCACACGTTTGAGGGGACGCTCATCATGAAACGCTTTTTCGGTCTGCCGCTGATTGCACTCGCCGTCTGCGGATGCACCTATTCTCAACCCAGTCAGAAACTCCTGCCTGACTTGCCCGAGCCGCCTGCGCCGCTTGAAAATCGCTTTGCCGGTTTTGAGGTGCCTGAACAGAATGAAGCGCTCGCCGCTTTCGAAGATCCGGCTCTGGACGGTTTGCGCTCCGCGGCGCTTTCCAGGTTCCGCACGGAAGAAGAATTCAAGGATTGGATCAAAGCAACCCGCACCGCTGCGGAGGCGCGCGGTATTGGCCAGAGATATCGCATGCTCCTGCCAGCGGCCCCGCCGTCTGACATGGCGATGTCGGTCGGCGAGCCACAGGCTATGGAGGCCGCGCCGTCTGAGGTGATGGTGACCGGCAGCGCGGAGACGGGTCTGGATGCAAACCCGGAGATCACCAACAATCAGAAAGCCGGCGTCGATGAAGGCGGTATCCTCAAACAGATCGGCCAGCATCTGGTCATCCTTCAGGATGGGCGTCTGTTCGTCACCGATCTGATGCCGGGCGGGCAGACGGGGCTGAAGCTCTCCGACCGCGCCAATGTCTATCGCTCAAGCGATGAAGACACCTGGTATGATGAAGTGCTGGTCGCCGGGCGCACGATCCTGGTGACCGGCTATTCCTATCGGGAGGAGGCCACCGAATACACGGTGCTGAACCTCGGCGAGGACGGCAAGGTAACCCGGCAGGCAACCTTCTACATCTCCTCGAACGATTATTATTCGGGCTCCAATTATGCGACGCGGATGATCGACGGGAAGCTTGTCATCCATACGCCGATCTATCTGGTCGGCCGGGGGTGGTGGGACGACCTCGACATCCCCGTGATCCGCGAATGGCGTCAGGAGGATGGCGAGGGCTTCCGTGAGCGTACGGAACTTGAGGATGGCCGGCCCCTGTTCAGCGCGAGCGATATCTGGATGCCCGTGCAGCAGGCCCTGAAGCCGGTGATCCATACCGTGACGGTCTGCGATATTTCAGGGGTGACCGACACGTCCATTCCTGCCTGCAAGGCGACCGCGATTGTCGGCACCGAGACGCATGAGTTCCTCGTCACGAAAGATGCCTTCTGGCTCTGGATGAGCCCGGCCCGTGAAGAACGTGAGCGGGAGATCAGTCGCGAGGGGCCCCGTCAGAACTGTTCGTCAGGTCCGCGCCCGGAGCTTTCCGGTATCGCGCCCTCGGCGCTGGTGCGCCTGCCGGTCGATGGGACGAAGCCTGCCGTGCTCGGTGTGCGCGGGGAGCCGCAGAACCAGTTCTCGATGGACATGGATGCCGGAACCTTCCGCGCAGTGCTCGACTGGCGTCACCGCGATTGCAGCCCCTGGCAGAGCAAGGAAGAGGCTGATCTCACTTTCTTCGATGTGCCGCTCAATGAGCTGGGTGATCTGCTCCACGCCACCGCAGGCGGGCGCTATTTCGATCTGCCGACCCCGGGCGCCTCGGACTATGAAGCCCGCTTCACCGAGCAGCATCTTGTCTATGGCGCGCGTGAAGGCTGGGGCAGCTGGCCGCCCAGCGCGGGTGAGACCCGCGCCAGCGGCCGCGCCATCATCGTGCCTGTCGATGCGCCGGCAAAGCCTGTCACGGTCGAGCTTTCCCATGATGTCATCCGCGCCGAACGCGCAGGCCCTTATATGGCATTGACCGGCTATCACGATCATACCGGGCTCAGCCTGTCGCTGATCGACCTGCGGGCTGATCCGCATGTCTCCGGCACGGTTACCCTGAAGGGGCGGTATGAGAGTGAGAACCGCAGCCATGCCTTCAATAGCCGCATCGGCGCGGACGGGGCGGGCCTGATCGGCCTGCCGACTGTTCCGAGGTCAGAGGAGGCCGACCGCTGGTGGTGGTGGTCGAGTAGCTCTGACATGAGCTATATCGCAGCGGCGGCGGATGGCGGTCTGTCTGAAGCCGGTATGCTGGAGGCCACGCGCCGCGATCCGGACCTGCCCTCCGAGACGGGCTATGAGTGCGAAGTCTCCTGCATCGACTGGTATGGCAATGCCCGGCCGATCTTCACCGGCGGGCGCCTGCTCGCGCTGATCAATTCAGAGCTTGTCGAAGGCGCGTTGAAAGACGGCAAGGTCGCCGAGATCAACCGCATTGATCTCACCGCGCCGCTTGCTGAATAGGGATCGCTAAGCCTCAGCCTCGGCGATTTGAAGCGGCGGCGTTGAGGCGCTCGATCAGCTCGGGCGTGACGGTGCCCGAAACGCTGAGCCCTTCACTGCGCTGATAGTCGCGGATCGCGCTGGCGGTCTGCGGGCCCAGCACGCCGTCCGCCTCGCTGGCGAGATAGCCAAGACGCGAGAGCGCTGTCTGCACGGCCTGCACCTGAAGCGGATTGCCCGTGTTCCAGCGCTGCGCGCCGAAGCGGCCATTGGCCAGCGCGATGCTCGGCAGTTCACTCCACACATCAGCCGCTTCCATCACTTCCCGGACGGTTTCTGGTGGAAGGCGGCCTGAGACGTTTCGGACTTCAAGCGTGGCGCCGCTATCGCCCTGGCGAGAGGCCAGCTCGAACCAGTACAGCGCTTCGGCCAGATCCTGCTCAGCGCCGATGCCTTCGGCGAACATCACGCCGAGATTATACTGCGCGTCCAGGAAGCCGTGGTCGGCGGCCTTGCGGAACCAGTCGAGCGCGCCCTGCTCATCCAGGTTGCCGCCTTCGCCCTCGGCCATGAAGAGGGCAAGGTCGTACATGGCGCCGACATGCCCGGCTTCTGCGGCCTGAGTGATGAGACTGCGCGCCTGGATCAGATCCTGGTCAACACCGATGCCCTGCTCATGCAATTTTCCGAGGTCATACTGTGCTGGCGCGGCGCCTTTGAGCGCAGCGCGGCGAAGCAGCGGCACGGCCGAGTCCAGATCATTCTGCGACAGGAAGCTCTGCGCCAGCTGGTATTGCGCAATGGCGTTCCCCGCATTTGCCTCAGATTCCACAGTCACCACTGCCGGGATCGGCGGATAACTCGCTGAAGGCTGCGGGGTGAGCGAGGCAATCGTCGGCGTCTCAGCAGATGCCGTCTTGAGCGCAGATGTGTTCGGCAGGGCAGCTTCGATCAATGTGCTTTCGGCCGGTGTCCCGAAGATATCTTCCTCGATGGCGCCAGCGGCGCTTTCGAACAGTTCGTCTTCTTCGGCGGCCTCGCCCAGATTTGCATCGAAGCCGGCAAGATTATCCATGTCTGCGAACGTCTCGATACTTTCCTCTGACGGAGGCGCGGAGGCAAAGATCGGATCGACATAGGTATTGACTGGCCCAGCCAGCGAGGGGGCATGCGGTTGCTTGCCGCGCAGGTAGATATATCCGCCTGCTGCGGCACCGGTCAGGACTGCGGCAGAGGCTGCGATCAACAAGGGTGTGCGATGGCTTCCCCGGGTGTTTTCTTTCGGCGAGGAGGCTGAGGTGCGGCGTGACTTTGATTGCGTGTCGGCTGCGGCAAGAGCTGCACGGCGCGCGCGGGCGATATAGTCACTGGTCTCCGCGTCACGGTCACTCGCGGCATTGTCCAACGTATCGATAAGTCCGGCCTCATCCTCTTCGGGGATGTCGGTCTTTGTTTCGGCAATGAATGCGGCAGCGCTATCGTCATCATCGAAGATGTCGGACTCGCGCGCTTCGCTGCGTGCTTCTTCGAGGCCAGCCAGCTCCGCAAGCGGATCATAGTCCTCGGCGCGGATGTCAGGGGACACGTCTTCGGGAAGGCCTGCGGTGAATTCGTCTTCTTCGAAGTCATGCTCGAAGGCATCCTCGAACATGTCTTCGCCGGTTTCGTGCGCGGCCTCTTCTGCGTTTGCGACGGCCTGTGCCTCGTTCTGAGCGCTGACCGTGCTGAGCCGCTCTACGGCTGCGCGGATCGCTTCAAAGTCGGCCCCATACGGGCTCTCATCTTCGTCTTCGGAGAGGGCTGTCGATACGCTGGGTTCGGCAGGTTGGTCCCAGTCGTCAAAGCCGGTGTTGAACCCTGCATCCTCGTCTTTGACGATCAGGTCTTCAAATGCGACTTCCGGAACGCCCGCTTCGAAGGTTGCCTCACCTTCATCATCGGCTGCCGGGAGTGGTGCGTCTGCTTCTGCATACGGGTCGGCGTCGTCTTCACCGGTAAAGGACAGGGGCGCTTCCGGGGTCAGGGCAGGGGCGGGCAATTCGGCGCCGGGTGGAATAGTGAAGGCTTCCAGGCTTTCCAGACGCGAGGCGAGCGCGGCAATCGCGCGCTGCATCGGGGAGAGCGATTCAGAAGATTGGTTATGGATATCTTCCAGCCGCTCGGACACACCGGCGAGGGCATCAGAGAGGCGGGCATCGGTGGCCTTGCGGGTGGCTTCGATGTCCTGCGCCAGCGCCGAGAGGGCTTCGTCCTGACGCTTCTGCAAGCGCACAGCGGCGACGGTGACCTGCTCGCCGACCTGCTCGATGGCTTCGGCGCTGCTCAGCTCGCTTTCTTCCAGGCGCGTCTCGATATGCTCGGCGAGGGCATCAATCCGTTCCGAGACGGTCGAGCCGAGGCGCTCGATTTCCTCGCGCACACCGGCGGTCAGTTCTTCCGGGTCGCGTGCTTCCATTTCGGAGAGGCGGGCTTTGAGCTCGCCAATCTCGCTGCGCAGCTGGGTTTCGGTCTCAGCTTCCTGCTCCGCCGCGCGGGTGATCTCCCCGGCCAGTTCCATACGCGCTGTATCGACCGTCGAACGGACGAGCTGCGTGATGTCTTCAAAGCGCGCGTCAAACTCCTTGCGCAGACGGTCAGCAAGTTCGGGGTCTACCGTCTTGGCAACGGCGTCGATACGCTCGTCGAGCGAGGCAAAAGTGGATTCCAGGCCCTTGAGCGCTGTATCGGTCGTGGTCTCGGCGCGGTTCAGGCGCTCCTGCACGCGCAGAAGTGTCGCCTCCATCGAGGAGAGGGCGCCGGAGACATCCTCTTCCACGGCGCTGAGGCGTTCGTCCGCCTTCTGAGCATCTGAGAGGCGGGCTGCGGTCTGCTCTTCAAGACCGTCTACACGGTCTTTGAGTTCGCTTTCGAGCGTGCCCATCCGTTCGGAAAGGTGGCGGGTGACGCCTTCGGCGCGCTGCTCGGCCTGCTCAACCGCGCGGTCGATGCGGGCGGCGGTTTCAGACAGGCTGCGCTGCACGCGCGTGTCGATGCCCTCGACGCGCTCAGTGACTTCGGAGAAACCCGATTCCACGCGGCCCTTGATGGCAAGAGCTTCATTCTGCGTCAGTTCGGCTTCTTCATAGACATGATCGGCGAGCTTCCCGAGCGCAGCTTCCAGCGCTTTGAGGGCTTCGAGATTCTGCTTGCCGGTTTCGTCCTGCTCCATGCGGCGGACTTTAGATTGCAACGCCTCATGCGTTTCGCGCATTTCGTCGATCAGGCCTTCGACATGGCCGGCGACAGCTGTGCTGGTCTGTTCGGCATTCTGGATGCGGGCAACGAGGCCCAGGACGGTGTGGTCGATGCCGGTTATGGCGAGGGTGGAGCGTGCTTCGGTCGCCTCAATCCTGCGGGAGAGGCGCTCCAGCGCAGAGGCGGCGTCCTGCTGAGGGCGCGGTTCTCCGCGGTACTCGCTGCGTGGCGGGCGGGGCGGGTTACGATAGGAGGGATTGCCGTAGGACGGGCTCTCATAGGGGGACCGCATGTCCTCATATTGGGAGTCTTCCGCCGACATCAGCAGGCGATTGAGATATTCGCCCAGCGTGATGCCTTCTGCCATCGCGGCTTCCCGCGCGGCTTCCCGGGCTCGCTGATCGATTCCCTTTACGCTCCAGGGCCCCGTCTGGCTCATTGCGCCCACTCCTTGCGCATCTGGCCACTCTGCCAGGTTAAGGCGAGCGGCCGATTTGTTCATACTTCAGCAGAAATGCCGCCCATTCCCTTAAGGGCGCGTTAATTCTGTTAATTCCGGGGACTAGGGCGCGCTGCCGAAAGCTGACAGAGTCTCTGCCAACACTTTCCGTTCGCGTAAGCGGAAATTGCCGTTGACGTACGCGGAAAGCTGGATAGTCTGTGCTGACTAATAATAAGAACACTACAGATTACACATCAAGGGAGACAGCCATGCATAAGCCCACCTCATCCATTTCTGCTGCGGAATCGCGGACTTACACGATCTCAGAGCTCGCCCGGGAGTTCGGCGTCACCCCGCGCGCCCTGCGTTTCTATGAAGACAAGGATATGCTGCATCCGGCCCGCGACGGCATGATGCGCCTGTATTCTAACCGCGATCGCGCGCGACTCACCATCATCGTCCGCCTGAAGCGCCTCGGCCTTCCGCTGGCCGATATCCGCGAAATCCTCGATCTCTACGCCCTGAATGACGGCAAACGCGCTCAAACACGCATGATGCTGGAGAAATTCCGCAAGCAGGCGCGCGAACTCGAAGTTCAGCGCCAGGATATCGATACCGCCCTTACCGAGCTCTACAAAGGCATCGACTGGTTGCAGGGCATCGTCGAAAACCCCGGCCCGTCCGAGGAATCCAAGCGTCAGGCAGCTGCCTATGAGCAGGTTGCCCGCAAGCAGCTCGACGAAGTTTAATCATCCGCTACTGACAATTTTGAAGATAATGAAGCGTGTTGGAATGACTTTTCCAACACGCTTTGGCATTGAAGGCTCCTGAATTTCTTTTTCTCAGGAGCTTTTCCAAGATGCCCCGTTATGACGCCCCCGTTCGCGACATGCAGTTCGTGTTGCACGAACTTCTCCAATTGCAGAATTATTCAAACCTTCCCGGCTTTGCCGATGCCTCGCCTGAGACGATCGACCAGATCCTCGAAGAAGGCGCAAAGTTCGCCAAGAACGTGCTGTTCCCGCTGAACGCGGTGGGCGACAAGCAAGGCTGCAAGCGGGCTTCCGACGCCAGCGTCAAAACCCCGGATGGCTTCCCGGACGCTTACAAGCAGCTTGTCGAAAACGGCTGGCCGCTGCTCTCCACCCATCCTGAAATGGGCGGGCAGGGGCTTCCCCACGCGGTCAACATCGCCTGGACCGAGATGGTCTCTTCCTCGAACATGGCCTTCGGCATGTATCCTGGCCTGACCCACGGCGCCTATCAGGCACTGATGGCGGGCGGTTCGGATGAGCTCAAAGCCAAGTACGGCCCGAAAATGGCGTCGGGCGAATGGGCCGGCACGATGAACCTCACCGAGCCTCATTGCGGCACCGATCTTGGCCTGATGAAGACCAAGGCCGTTCCGAACGCTGACGGCACCTACAAGATCACCGGCCAGAAAATCTGGATTTCCGGCGGCGAGCAGGATCTAACCGACAACATCATTCACCTTGTCCTTGCCCGTATCGAGGGCGCGCCTGAAGGCATCAAGGGCATCTCGCTGTTTGTCGTGCCAAAGTATTTCGTCAAGGAAGATGGCAGCCTCGGCGAGCGCAATGCCTGCCAGTGCGGCGGCCTTGAAGAGAAGATGGGCATCCACGGCAATGCCACCTGCGTCATGAACTATGACGGGGCGACCGGCTGGCTCGTCGGCGAAGAGCATAAAGGCATGCGCACCATGTTCGTCATGATGAACGAAGCGCGCCTTGGGGTTGGCCTGCAAGGCATGGCCCAGGCCGAGGTCGCCTATCAAAACGCGCTCGACTTCGCCAAGGACCGCGTTCAGGGCCGCTCGCTCACCGGCGTTCAGGCGCCGGAAAAGCCCGCCGACCCGATCATCGTTCACCCCGATGTGCGCCGCATGCTGCTGGAACAGAAAGCCTTCCTCGAAGGCGCGCGCGCCTTTGTTTACTGGATGGCCTTCCAGGGCGACCTCCAGCACAAGTCTCCGGACCAAAAAGTGCAGCAAAAGGCCGAGGACTACATGGCCCTGCTGACGCCGGTCGTGAAAGCTTACCTCACCCACAAAGGCTATGAGAGCGCCAATCTCGGCCTGCAAGTGCATGGCGGCTCAGGCTTCACGCGCGAATGGGGCCTCGAACAGATCGTCCGCGATTGCCGCATCACCCTCATCTATGAAGGCACCAACGGCGTTCAGGCGCTCGACCTGGTGGGCCGCAAGCTCGGCGCCAATGGCGGCCGCGCTGTCTTCTCCTTCTTCGGCGAAATCGACGAATTCATCGCCGAGAACGAAAAGATCGAAGGCATGGAGCCTTTCCTGGAAGGCCTCAAGACCGTTCGCGCCCAGCTGCAGGATGGCACGATGTGGCTGATGCAGAACGGCATGAGCGACTTCAACAATGCCGGCGCTTCCAGCCATGACTATCTCCACCTGATGGGCCTCACGGCGCTTGCCTATATGTGGGCCCGCATGGCCAAGCTTTCGCTGGAGAGGCAAGGTAGCGGCGACCCGTTCTATGCCGCCAAGCTCGCCACTGGCCGCTATTTCGTCGAACGTATGCTGCCCGATGCGCCGGCTCATCTCGCCAAGGTGAAAACCGGCGCGGGCGCCATGATGGCGCTCGACGCCGCGCAATTCTGACGCGCCATCCCTGACGCGGCGGCACGGCTGGAGAATCCGGGCCGCCGCGCTTACATGCTGACGTGAACGTAAGCGGCAACTTTACGCCGCGACAAGATGTGGAGACGACCGATGCATGAGAGCCCGCTGAATGTGCCTAAAGCTGCCTGGCGCCAGGATGAAGAGCTCGACATTTTCGCCGATGCCGTCGGCCAGTTCTTCGAGAAAGAATGCGCCCCGCATGTGCCCGCCTGGCGCAAGGCCGGTGTCGTGCCGCGCGAGATCTGGAAGAAGGCTGGCGAGATGGGCCTCCTCGGCGCGTCTGTGCCTGAAGAATATGGCGGCGCGGGCGGCGATTTCCGTCACGAAGCCATCATCATCGAGCAGCAGCAGTGGAAGGGCATCGACGGCTTCGGCATCACCCTCCACAACGCCATCATCGCCCCTTACATCACCGCCTATGGCACCGAAGAGCAGAAGCAGCGCTGGCTGCCGAAAATCTGCACCGGCGATCTCGTCACCGCCATCGCGATGACCGAGCCGGGCGCTGGCTCTGACCTTCAGAACATCAAGACGACCGCCCGCCTCGACGGCGACCATTATGTCATCAACGGCTCGAAGACCTTCATCTCCAACGGCCAGACCGCCAATCTCATTCTCGTCTGCGCCAAGACCGATCCGACCAAAGGCGCCAAAGGCATCTCCATCATCTGCGTCGAAACAGACGCCGTCGAAGGCGATGGCGGCTTCCGCCGCGGCCGCAACCTCGACAAGGTGGGCCAGCACGCGGCTGACACCTCAGAGCTGTTCTTCGATGACGTGCGCGTGCCTGCCTCCCATCTCCTCGGCGAAGAAGCCGGGAAGGGGTTCATCCAGCTGATGCAGAAACTTCCGCAGGAGCGCCACATCATCGGCCTCCAGGGCGTCGGCATGATCGAGCGCGCGATCCACGAAACCGTCAACTACGTGAAAAGCCGCAAGGCCTTCGGCGGCACGATTTTCGACTTCCAGAACACCCAGTTCAAACTCGCCGAAGCCAAGACGGAGGCAACTGTCGCAAAAGTGTTCGCCGATCACTGTACAGAGCTTCTTCTGAAGGAAGAGCTTGATGCGTCCACGGCCTCGATGTCGAAATACTGGATCTCCGATCTCCAGTGCAAGATCATCGACGAGTGCCTCCAGCTGCATGGCGGCTTTGGCTATATGGACGAATATCCCATCGCCCAGATGTATGCTGACGCCCGCGTCCAGCGCATCTATGGCGGCGCCAACGAGGTCATGAAAATGCTGATCGCGAGGACGCTGTAGCGAATGTTCAAAAAACCGCCCGCTCCTGAGCTGGAAGTCCTTTTCAAAGGAGTCGGTGTAATTTTGCGAAAAGACAAGTTGATCATTTTTCCTCAGCGTAAAGACAAGCATGGGCTATGGCGTGATTGCGGCCCGGTCGAGAAAATTGACAGCAGTGCAGGTGTGCTATTACCCGTAACCCGTGCGCTGGGCTGTCAGGAAGTTGTTGAACCTGAAAACTCGCAAAAGCTTTTGAATATGCTCGGCATCAAGTCCTGGAAAGAGACATATAAGAATGATCGGCACTTGTCGGGAGTTCTGAAGGATCTTCAGTTTACGTTAAGTGCGTGGGTTCCAGACGGGGTGGAGCGAGGGCTTGTGCCAGGATCTTTCCATTTAGACCTGCCGCTTCCATTGTCGGAAAGCACTTTGCGTGAAGCGTTTAATGAAGCCTTTGCGAGCATTGCAAATGCCTGATCGCCATCTCCTCCGCGAAGTCTTCCCTACGCCCGCGCGCAGCTCGCTGTCCCTCGGCTTTGAGATCATTGAGCTGGACGCGAAGGCGATGACCACACGCGTCCGGTTCAATGGCAGCGCCGATTTCACAAACCCCGCCGGCTATATCCAGGGCGGGTTTCTCGTCGCCATGATGGATGACACCATCGGCATGCTGACGACCGTCAAGGCCGGAACCTCGAAATATCCCTCCACGGTGGATCTGCACACGCATTTCCTCCGCCCCGTTCGCGTCGGCCCCATCGAGGTTGCCGCGCGTCTCCGCAATGTTGGCCGGGCGATGGTTTTCGCCGAGGCCGACCTCTTCGACTCCCGCGGCAAGGAAGCCGCGCGGGCCACCGCGTCCCTCACACTCAATCCGGCAAAAGCGCCGGCCAAGACACCCAAATCCTGACCTCCAAAGGAGCCACCCATGCCTGAAGCCTATATCTACGACGCCGTGCGCACGCCCCGCGGCAAAGGCAAATCCTCCGGCGCGCTGCATGAAATCACCGCGCTCAGCCTCGGCACGCAGGTGCTGCAAGCCATCCGTGACCGGAACAATCTCGACACCTCCAAGGTGGACGACGTGGTCTTTGGCTGCGTGTCGCCCGTTGGCGAGCAGGGCGGCGACATCGCGCGTATCGCCGTGCTTAACGCCGACTATGCTGAGACCACTGCCGGCGTCCAGGTCGACCGCTTCTGCGCGTCCGGCCTTGAGGCCTGCAACATGGCCGCCTCTAAAGTCATGACCGGCGAGGCCGACATGGCCATCGGCGGCGGCGTTGAATCGATGAGCCGCGTGCCGATGGGCGCAGCCGGCGGCGCCTGGTCGTCTGACCCGCAGATCGCGCTCAAATCCTACTTCACGCCCCAGGGCATCGGCGCCGATACCATCGCCACCAAATACGGCTTCAGCCGCGATGACGTGGACGCCTTCGCCGTCGAGAGCCAGCGCCGCGCCGCGCAGGCCTGGAAGGAAGGCCGCTTCAAGAATTCGGTTGTTCCCGTCCGCGACCAGATGGGCGGCATTCGCCTCGCGCATGACGAATTCATGCGCCCGGACACGACCATGCAGAGCCTTGCCGCGCTCGATCCCTCCTTTGCCGGCATGGGCGCGATGGGCTTTGATGAAGTCATCAAGCAGCGTTATCCCGAGCTTGAGAAGATCAACCACGTCCACCACGCCGGCAACTCGTCGGGCATCGTGGACGGCGCGTCTGCCGTTCTCTTCGGCTCGAAGGAAATGGGCGAGGCGATGGGCCTGAAGCCGCGCGCCCGCGTGCGCGCTATGGCGTCCATCGGCTCGGAGCCCGGCATCATGCTGACGGGCCCGACCTATGTAACTCAGAAGGTGCTCAAGAAAGCCGGCATGAACCCCGGTGACATCGACATCTATGAGCTGAACGAAGCCTTCGCTTCGGTCGTCATGCTGATGATGAAGATGCTGGATATCCCGCACGAGAAAATGAACGTGAATGGCGGCGCCATCGCGATGGGCCACCCGCTGGGCGCAACCGGAGGCATGATCCTCGGCACCGTGCTTGATGAGCTTGAGCGCACAGGCAAGGAAACCGGCCTCATCACCCTCTGCGTCGGCGCAGGCATGGGCACCGCCACGATCATCGAGCGCATCTAGTCACGACACGGAATATTGAGAACACGATCATGAAACTCGAAACCTTCAAATTTGACATTGATGCCGACGGCATCGCCCACGCCATCTTCGACGTGCCTGGCCGCAGCATGAACACGCTGACCGGCAAGGCCGTTCAGGACATCATCGCCATCACGCAGGAAGTGGCCACAAACGACGCCATCAAAGGCCTCGTCATTTCCTCCGGCAAGGAAACCGGATTCTGCGCCGGTGCTGACCTCGGCGAGATGGGGAGCCGTGCCGGCGCTGCCGGCGAACAGAAGAAAAAGTCAGAGGACGAACTGAAGAAAGAGCAGTTCGAAGCCGGCTTTGCCCTCAACGGCACGTTGCGCAAACTCGAAACGTGCGGCAAGCCGGTGGCGGTCGCGCTCAACGGCCTTGCTCTTGGCGGCGGCCTCGAAGTGGCGCTTGCCTGTCATTACCGCGTTGCGGCCAATGATAATCCCAAGCTGCAATTCGGTCTGCCTGAAGCCAAGATCGGCCTCCTGCCGGGCGCAGGCGGCACGCAGCGCCTGCCACGCCTCGTTGGCGTCCAGGTCGCGCTTCCGCTGATCCTGCAGGGCGAAAGCTTCAATGCCGAGAAGGCCCATTCTATGGGTGTCGTTCAGGAGCTTGCTCCGGGCGCAGAAACCGTTGCCCGCGCCAAAGCCTGGGTAAAGGCAAATCCCAAGGCGAAAGCCCCGTGGGACGAAAAAGGCTTCAAGGTGCCTGGCGGCGTGCCGCACAAATCCCCGGGCGCGGGTCAGGTTGCCACAATGGCCAATATGATGCTGGCCTCGAAAACCTATGGCAATTATCCGGCCCAGAAGAACATCCTCTCCTGCATCTATGAAGGCGTTCAGGTGCCGATTGATGCCGGTCTGCGCATCGAGACGCGCTACTTCATCAACACCCAGCAACGCCCTGAGGCAAAAGCGATGATCCGCTCGCTCTTCCTCTCCACGCAGGCCCTGTCGAAAGGCGCAAACCGCCCGGCGGGCTTCGAGAAGGCCGAGATCAAGAAGGTCGGCATCATCGGCGCCGGTCTGATGGGCGCCGGTATTGCTTACGAACAGGCCCGCGCGGGCATCCGCACCGTCCTCGTCGACGTGAAGCAGGAAGCGGCCGACAAGGGTAAGCAATACTCCGTACGCCTCGTCGAGAAGGATATCTCGCGCGGCAAAAGCACGAAAGAAAAGGGCGACGCGCTCCTCTCCCTCATCACGCCGACCACGGATTACAAGCTGCTGGAAGATTGCGACCTGATCGTCGAGGCCGTCTATGAAGATATCGACCTGAAGCACAAGGTGCTTTCGGATGCTGAAGCGGCCCTTGGCGAGAACGCCATCGTCGGCTCCAACACGTCCACCCTGCCGATTACCCAGCTTTCCGCGCCGCTCAAGCGCAAGGACAAGTTCATCGGCATCCACTTCTTCTCGCCGGTCGAGCGGATGGGCCTTGTCGAGATCATCATGGGCAAGGAAACCAGCCAGGAAACCCTCGCCAAGACGATCGACTATGTCCTGAAGATCCGGAAGACGCCGATCGTCGTCAATGACAGCCGCGGTTTCTACACCTCGCGCTGCTTTGGCACCTACACGCAGGAAGGCCTGGAAATGCTGGCCGAAGGCATCAAGCCGGCAATCATCGAAAACGTTGGCCGCCAGGCCGGCATGCCGATGGGCCCGCTGGAAGTCTCCGACTCGGTCGGTCTCGACACCGCTCTGAAAGTAGGCCGCGCAACGGCGAAAGCGGTGGGCTTTGACTATAACGAAGCCCCCCTCGGCCGCATGATGGCCTGGATCGTGGAAGACAAGGGCCGCGTCGGCCGCAAGGCGGGCAAGGGCTTCTACGACTATAACGATCAGGGAAAGCCGGACCGGATCTGGCCAGACCTGAACGAGCAGGTCGAAATCAAGATCGACGAATGCCCGCCCGCCCTCAAGAAAGAGCTGACCAACCGTCTCCTGATCCGTCAGGCGATTGAGGTTTCCCGCTGCTTTGAAGAAGGTGTGATCCAGGACGCGCGCGATGGCGACATCGGCTCCATCCTCGCCTGGGGCTTTGCGCCCTATAGCGGCGGCTGTGTCAGCTACATGGATCTCATCTGGGGCGTGCCCGCCTTCGTCGCCGAAGCAGACCGCCTCGCCGACAAATACGGTGAGCGCTTCCGCCCGGGTAAACTCCTGCGGGAAATGGCAGAGAAGGGCCAGTCCTTCTACGAGCGTTTCCCACCCGCTGGTGACAAGAAAGTGGCGGCCTAATGACTTGATTTTGTAGCTTTCTCCTCGTTGGAGAAAGCTGTGGATCAAACGACATTCTTGTTGACGATATAACCCGCAGATTGAACGTGGCATTCGCAGCGTTCAGCTGCGGGTTTTTTCATGGGGTTCTGAAAATGAGAGTTCTGATAATGCTGGGTGCCGCAATGGCGCTCGGCGCATGTGCAACCGTGACCAAGGGTACGGATGACACAGTGAAGTTTGAATCTACGCCGCCGGGCGCGAATGTCTCTTTCAAAGAGGTCAGTGGACGGATTAACCAGGCTGGGTGCGTCACGCCCTGCACGTTGGAGATAAACCGCAAATTCACCTATTCGGTGGAAGTCGCGAAAGAAGGCTACCAGACTTACGTCCAGCTGCTTGAGCCGAAACTGTCGGGCGATGGTACGGCCGGTATGGCGGGTAACATTCTCCTCGGCGGCGTTATCGGCGCGGCCGTAGATGCCTCGACCGGCGCCATGAATGACCTCAAGCCCAATCCCCTGATCGCAAATCTCGTTCCGCTCACGGAAGCTGGTTCGGAAGTTGTTGTTCAGTCCAGCGCCTCACCCGATATCGGCGTAGAGATCACAGCGGCGGCCGATGAAGTCGCTGCCGTTGTCGAGGATACGGCTCAAGCCGTGGGCCAGGCTGTTACGGGCAGCAATTAAGTGCCTTGGCAGATCTAAATGCAAAAGGCCGGAGCATCGCTCCGGCCTTTTTCTTGATCATCCGTTACCGGATAAAACCGCGAAGGATCACTTCTTGGCGCGGTTCCACCAGCCAGCCCGCTTCGGGGCGGCCGGGGTAGCCGCAACATCCGCAGGCGCCGCCTCAACAGTTGGCGCTGGCGTGGGCGCAATGTCAGCTTGCGCCATTTCAGGCTCGGGCTCGGCTTCCACGACAGGCTCTGGCGCAGTTTCCGTAACGGGCGCAGCTTTTTCAGCAATCTCCACCACCGGGGCTTCCGGGGCAGCCTCAACCTCGGCTTCAGCCTTCGCCGCTATCTCAGCCGGTGCCTCTGGGGCAGGGGCGGCCTCCTCAGATTCGGGCGTTTCTTCCTGAGCGGCTTTGCTGCCACGGCCACGGCGTGAGCGGGATCTGGCTGGGCGAGGCGCTTCGGCGGCGGCTTCGGGGACATCTCCAGCCTCTGCGGTATCCGCAGCAACCTCTGCCGGTTCTTCAGCCTCTGTGTCGGTTTCCGGCGCGTCGTCCGGCATAGGCAGGCCGATGGCTGGCTCTTCGTCGGACAGCATCACATCGGCGCTGACCGAGAGCCCATCCAGGAACGCTCCGCCATCCGCAATGGCGGCGATTTCGCTGCCCTCCCGGCCTTCACCGCCTCTGCGGCGGCGGCGTCCACCCCGGCGTCCGCGGCGGCGGCGCTTGCGCGCAGCGTCGCTATCATCCGAACCGGGCTCGACGGCGCCATTGGTATCTTCCTCGCCGTCATCCTCGTCGTCGTCGTCTTCGCCCGTTTCTGCCAGAGCAGCAGGAGGGTGCTCGGCATCGACCACTTCAAGGCCCGTCTCGCGCGTTTCGCCGCGATTGCGGCCCCCGCGGCGGCGGCGGCGGCGTCCACCGCCCTGCTTGTCCCTGGCGGAAGCGGCCGGTGCCTCGGCGCCGTCATCCTCGTCGCCCGCTTCGTCATCGGTCTCGATGATGTCTTCGTCGTCGATATCCTCGTCGTCGTCATCCCGCGCCGATGGCGGCGTTGGCTTCATCAGCGAGCGCGGCGTCGAGCGTTTCTTCGGCTTGGCATTCGGGTCGCGGTCGGCGTCGATCTGGAAGTCGCCCGGCAGCATGTCCTCGGAGGAATGGATCGAGATCGCAAAGCCCGCAAGCCGTTCGATTTCGATCAGCGCCTCGCGCTTGTTGTTGAGAATGTAGAGCGCCACATCCGTAGGCGCTTTCACGCCGATGCCCTTGAGGCCCCCGGTTGCTGCGCGCGCCTCGATAGCCCGGATAAGCTGCAATGCAGCGGAAGGGATCGAGCGGCGCCGGCCCGTGCCATTACAGGCAGAGCAGGGGTCAGAGGTCGCCTGCAACACGCCCTGGCGGCGGCGCTGGCGCGAGATTTCCATCAGGCCGAACTGCGAGATGCGGCCATGCTGGACGCGCGCCCGGTCCACCTTCAGGCATTCCTTCAGGCGTTTTTCGACCGCGCGGTTGTTCTTGTTCTCCTCCATGTCGATGAAATCGATCACGATGAGGCCGGCAAGATCGCGCAGGCGCATCTGGCGGCAGGCTTCTTCCGCTGCTTCCAGATTGGTACGCACGGCGGTCTGCTCAATATTGCGCTCGCGCGTGGATTTGCCCGAGTTCACGTCGATGGCAACCAGGGCTTCGGTCTGGTTGATCACCAGATAACCGCCCGATTTCAGCTGCACGACGGGCGAATAGATGGAATCAAGCTGGCTTTCGACCGCTTCAGCCACATAGAGCGGGTCTTCCTCGCGCCATTGCTGAACCTTCTTGGCTTGGCTCGGCATGATGATCTTGGCGAGGTCTTTTGCCTCGCGGTAGGCTTCATCGCCCTGAACCCAGACTTCCTCGATCTCCTTGTCGAACATGTCCCGCATCGCGCGGTGGACCAGCCCGCCTTCGGCATTGATCAGCGCCGGAGCTTCGGAGGAGAGGGTCTTCTCGACGATCTGTTCCCACAGTTTTGAGAGGTAATCATAGTCGCGCTTGATCTCGATCTTGGTGCGCTTGGCGCCGGCCGTGCGCACGATCAGGCCCTGACCCTCCGGCACATCCAGTTCCGAAACGATGGATTTGAGGCGCTTACGGTCGGCCGAATTGATGATCTTGCGGGAAATGCCGCCCCCGCGCGGGGTGTTCGGCATCAGAACGGAATAGCGCCCGGCCAGCGAGAGATAGGTCGTGAGCGCGGCGCCTTTATTGCCGCGTTCTTCCTTGACCACCTGCACCAGCATCACCTGGCGGCGGCGGATCACTTCCTGGATCTTGTAGCGCTTGGAAATCGGGGTGCGCTGCTGGGTCTTTTTCGGGCTGTTGCGGCGGGCAGGCTTTGCTGCGCGTGGGGCGGCCTCATCGGCCTCCTCGTCGCCGTCATCCTCAGCGGAGGCTGTGTGATCCTCGCCGTCATCGCTATGGTCGTCCTCGTCGCCGTCTTCGGCTGAGGTGTCGGGCCCGCTTTCCATCTCGGCGCTCATGCCGTGGGGCACATACGGGCCGTCATCATCGTCTTCGATGGCGGCAGCGGCCTCCTCGGCGGCTTCCTTCAGCAGAAGCTCGCGGTCAGCGGCGGGCAGCTGGTAATAATCGGGGTGAATCTCGCTGAAGGCGAGAAATCCGTGGCGATTGCCACCATACTCGACAAAGGCGGCCTGGAGCGAAGGCTCCACCCGGGTCACTTTGGCGAGATAGATGTTTCCGCGGAGTTGTTCGTTGCCGGTTGCCTCAAAGTCGAAATCGTCAACCTGGCCATTGTTGACGATTGCCACCCGCGTTTCTTCGGTGTGGGCGGCATCGATCAGCATTAATCTGCTCATTAAACAGAACCTTTCGGTCCGGCGCCGCTCGCCAGGGCGCAGGGCGCCTCTGGTTGGCTGGCAGGCCGGAATAGGGGGGTAAGGGGAGGGCGCGTTCCGGACACAGGGAGCCAAATCGCCACAGCGATCCGGTAAAACCTGCAAAGTCAGCGGCACCTATACGCATTTTTCCTGCTTTCCGGAGCGCGCCGCCCGCTTGCCTTTCCGGGGAAGCCGGGCCGGTGTGCGCTGTTGGGAAACCGTTGGGCCGACCCTTGACGGCGGCCACAAAAGAATAGTGCCCAATTTTCCCTGCAATTGAAAGAGGCAAATTCCTGCCAGGAGGGCTGCAACAGCTAATCGGCGGTCAAGGCTGGGTTAATCTTCCTGTGGGTATCCACTGAGATGACGTCAATCTGGGCCGCTTTCGTCCCCCTCATTCCGCCGAGCTGATGCTGACACGTAGTGTTTCAGTCCTGTTAATACTTTGCTTTGGCGCCGTTTTTGGCGCCCTCGCAGACGTGTCGCAAGTGCGGATCGTCGGCGACGGCGCGCCGACGCGAATCACGATCTGGACCGACACGCCGGAAGAGGCTGAAGCCTATGTCAGCGAAACGGCCGGTGTGCGGCGCATCATTTTCCCGCTTAGATCGAACGGCTATTCTGCTGAAGGCCTTGGCGGCGGCGGGGTCACGGTCTGGTCATTGAACCCAGGCCGGCTGGAGTTTGAGCTTGACCGCGCGATGTCAGTTGCCCGCGTCCTGCGCCTGCCGCCGACGGGTAGCGAGAAATCTTACCGTATCATTGTCGATCTCGACACCGTCTCCGACGCTCGCTTCTCCAGCGTGGCGCGGCGCGACCAGCGCCGGCTCGCCAAGGCAGAAACTGACGCGGCCAAGGCTGTCGAGAAGGAGGCGACGCTGCTGGCAGGTGCTGCGCCCTCAAATGCCGGCCGGAAAGCGCCGCCCCGATCCTCGCGGGGACATGTCGTGGTCATCGATGCCGGGCATGGTGGCAAAGACCCCGGCGCGATGGCGATCACCGGCGGCAAGGAGAAAGACGTTACGCTCAAAGCCGCGCTCGCCCTGCGAGACCTGTTGGAGGCCGATGGCCGCTATGTCGTCCGGCTCACCCGCGACTCCGATGTCTATGTCGAACACGAAGACCGGGTCACCAAAGCGCGCAACTGGAATGCAGAGCTGTTCATCTCGCTGCATGCCGACGCGGGTGCCGATCCGGCCCTGCGCGGGGCCAGCGTCTATACGCTGTCGGAACAGGGCGCAGGCCGGGCTGTGCGGGAGTTCACGCGCGGCGACAACTGGCACCGCGAACTGCACCTGCCGGGCCGCGACCCATCGGTGGACCGTATCTTGCTGGATATGACCCAGCGCG
>JBKBIZ010000250.1:0-645 GCA_046293975.1 Hyphomonas sp.
GTGAAGCTCGCGCGGGGCGGTCAGGTCGACGCCGAGTTCGTTGCCCAGGTGCGCCAGCTCCGGCAGGCGAGGGCGGGCGGCCCTCTGACCGTCTCCACCCTCGAGGCGCTGGCCGACGATCCGGCCCTGGCCGAAGCCTGGCGGCTGCAGCAGGCCCTCAGCCAGATTCTCGGCGCCGCCTTCGACGACCGCCCCGATCCTGAACATGAACCTGAAGGGTTCCGGCTGCGGCTGGCCCGGGCGGCCAATGAGATCGCCCGCCTCGACGCCCTGTTCGAATGGGTCGAATACGATCCGGCCGAGCAGGAGCGCGACCGCGAGGCCGGCCACGAACTGACCCGCCGCTGGGTGCGCGAGCGGGCCCTGCGCCTCGCCGAGGACCTCGCCGCCGGCCGCCCCCTGCCCCCCGAATACGCCGACCTCGGCCCCCGCGCTGTGGACGACGAGGGTCCGGGAGTGTCGGGATGACAGGGTTTGGGGATTTTTGGGTGACCGGGTCCGTCCCTTCTCCCCTCGAGGGTGGAGGGCGACGCCCGACGGGTGGCCCGGAGGGCCGGATGAGGGGGCTGTTTCGGCGGTCTCGCTGTCGGGCGATTGGCGGCCTGTCGGAGGCATGGGTGTGTCACCCCTCATCCGACCTCGCTC
>JBKBIZ010000251.1:0-645 GCA_046293975.1 Hyphomonas sp.
GCCTCCCGCTGTGGCTGCCGAACGGCACGGTCCTGCGCGAGGAACTCACCGCGTTCCTCAAGGAACAGCAGTTCAAGCGCGGCTACCAGGGTGTCATCACGCCCAACATCGGGAATCTCGACCTGTACCGCACCAGCGGCCACTACCCGTACTACGCCGAGTCGCAGTTCAACCCCATCGAGGTCGATGACGAGCAGTACATGCTCAAACCCATGAACTGCCCGCACCACGTGCGCATCTACGGCAGCAAACCCCGCTCCTACCGCGACCTGCCGGTCCGACTGGCGGAATTCGGCACGGTGTACCGCTACGAGCAGAGCGGCGAACTGAACGGCCTGACCCGCGTGCGCGGCTTCACGCAGGACGACGCGCACATCTTCTGCCGCCCGGATCAGCTGAAAAGGGAATTCCTGGACGTCCTCGACCTGACGGTGCTGGTCCTCAAGACCTTCGGCATGACCGACGTGCGCTTCCGCGTCGGCACCCGCGACCCAGAAAGCGACAAGTACGTCGGCGACGAGGCCAACTGGAACCTCGCCGAGAGGCAGATCATCGAGGCCGTCGAGGAAGTCGGCCTGCCGTACACCATCGAACCCGGCGACGCCGCCTTCTACGGCCCCAAACTCGACTTCGTCGTCAAGGACG
>JBKBIZ010000252.1:0-642 GCA_046293975.1 Hyphomonas sp.
GTTGACCTCGTGGTCGGATGTGTCGACCCCGGCCGAATTGTCGATGGCGTCGGTGTTCATCCGGCCGCCGCCCTGGCCGAAGACGATGCGGCCCGCCTGGGTGAAGCCCAGGTTTGCGCCCTCGCCCACCACCTTGACCCGCAGCTCGTCGGCGTTGATCCGCAGGGCGTCGGTGCCCTTGTCCCCGACCTGGGCGTCGGTCTCGGCCGCCGACTTCACATAGGTGCCGATGCCGCCCAGATACAGCAGGTCCGCCGGCGCCTTCAGTATGGCGCGGATCAGGCTGACGGGATCCAGTTCGTCATCGGCGATGTCCAGCGCCGCCTTGATTTCGGGCGTCAGCTGGATCGACTTGGCCGACCGCGAGAAGACGCCGCCGCCCTGGGAAATCAGACCCTTGTCCGTTCGATCCAGCTGGCGGCCGGATCGGGCGTGGGGTCGATGAAGATATCGCGGTGGTCGAAGGCGGCGATCAGCTTGGTGGCCTTGGACAGAAGGGCGCCATTGCCGAAGACGTCGCCCGACATGTCGCCGACGCCCACCATGGTGAAGGGCTCGGTCTGGATGTCCCAGACCTTGTCGCGCGGACCGATCTCGCGGAAATGGCGCTTGACCGCCTCCCAGGCGCCGCGCGCGGTGATG
>JBKBIZ010000253.1:0-643 GCA_046293975.1 Hyphomonas sp.
CAAGGCCCTGGTCGAGGCGCTGGAAAAGGCCGCGCGCGGCGACGGCCGCATCGGCAAGGCGCCGGACCCGACCGGCAACGCCCGCAAGGCGGCCTTCGAGGTGCGGCCCGTCGTCATGGTCGATCACCACGCCAGCGAGGCCGCCACCGTAGTCGAGGTCTCGGGCGCCGACCGGCCCGGCCTGCTGGCCGCCCTGTCGCGGGTCTTCAACGACGAGGGGCTGAACATCCGCTCGGCCCATGTCGCCAGCTATGGCGAACGCGCCGTGGACAGCTTCTATGTGGTGGATCGCAAGGGACGAAAGGTGACGTCCGAACAGCGGATCGCCGAACTGCGCACCGCCCTGGAGGCCGTGCTGGACAGCCGCGCCCCGGCCCCCGAGGGTCGCAAGGTCGCCTCGGCCCGCGCCAGCGCGCGCGACGTCTCGGACCTGGGCCGCCGGACCCGCGCGAAGGCCATATCGCCGCCGCCGGAAGCGCGCTAAGCCTCGGTCTTCTCCAGCCTTCCCCCTCCCGGTCAGCATGAGCCTCGCCCGCAACACCCTGGTTCAGTCGAGCCTGACCCTGGGCAGCCGCCTGCTCGGTTTCGGACGCGACCTGGCCCTGTCGGCCAACTTCGGCCAGGGGCCGCTGATGGACGTCTG
>JBKBIZ010000254.1:0-641 GCA_046293975.1 Hyphomonas sp.
GGGCGCCGCAATACCAGACGCCGCCCTGACCCTGCAGGCTCCACAGTTCCTTCTGGGCGGCCACCGCGGCCTGATCAAAGATCGGGTGTTCGTAGACCTCGGTCTTCAGCAGGGTTTCGGGCCGTGGCGGGCGGGGCGGGTTCAGGGTCACGAACAGGTCGTCGCCGGGCAGGCCCTGGAGCTTGTTCATCCAGTAGCTGACGCACAGGCCGTTGTTGGTGCCCATATAGTTCCAGCTGGCCCAGGCGCGACGGCGGCGCGGCATCAGGCTGGCGTCCGTATGCAGGACCGTCAGGTTGCGGCTGTAGCGGAAGGCGCCCAGCAGGGCTTTTTCCTCGGCCGTGGGTTCGGCCAGCATGGACAGGGCCTGATCGGCGTGGGCGCCGATCACCACCTGGTCGAAGCGCTCGACGCCTCCTTGGCTGTCATGGACGAAGACGCCCTCCTCCGTGCGCCGCACCGATGTCACGCCCCGATTCAGGCGCACGTCGTCGATGGCGCGGGCCAGGTGTTCGACATAGACGCGGCTGCCGCCCTCGACAGTGCGCCACAGGGGACGGCCGACCAGTTTCAGTAGGCCATGATTGCCGCAAAAGCGGATGAAAGACTCGGCCGGATAATCCATCAGCGTATGCGCGGGA
>JBKBIZ010000255.1:0-636 GCA_046293975.1 Hyphomonas sp.
ACCCCCGTCGGCGGCCCGACCCAGGTGCCCGAGCGCCGCTACCCCGACAACCGCATCGGCGTGGGCGGCGGCGATCCGAACAGCGAGATCGGCTTCGTCCAGGTGCGCTATAAACAGCCGGGCCAAGATCGTTCGGAGTTGATCCAGCAGCCGTTGACCAATCGCGCCTCAGGCCCCGTCGGCGCCCAGCCGCCGGAGGCGACCCGCTGGGCCATCGCCGTCGCCGGCTTCGGGCAGAAGCTGCGGGGCGATCCGTGGATGGCGGCCGACTATGGCTGGGACCAGATCATCGATCAGGCGCAAGGGGCCAGGGGCGAGGATCCGTACGGCGATCGGGCCGAGTTCGTGCAGATGGTGCGCGCTGCCGAGAGCCTGCCGCCGCAACGGACGCCCTGATCGGAACCGCCACGCTCGCGGCGGGTTTCCAGCGCAACGCTTCAACCAAGGAAACCCGCCATGAAGATCCGCGACGTCATGACCAAGGATGTCCACCTCGCCCGCCCCGGCGACACGCTTCAGGAGGTCGCCGCCCGGATGGCCAAGGGGAATTTCGGCTTCGTGCCCGTGCCCGACGGCGACCAGTTGATCGGCGCCATCACCGACCGCGACATCGTCGTGCGCGCCATTGCCGCTGGT
>JBKBIZ010000256.1:0-636 GCA_046293975.1 Hyphomonas sp.
GGCCGGGACGCCCCGGTGATCAGGAACGACCCGAGCACGCTCATGAGCATCAGCGCGCCCAGCGCCGTGCCGCGCCGGTCGTCGGGGACGCTCTCGGCGGCGGCGTAACGGGCCTGCTGGTAGCCGCCCTGCGCCGCGCCCATCAGGCACGCGCCGATCAGGAACACCGGCAGCAGCGCGAAGCGGGCGCCCACGAAGCCCACGGCGGCCCCCAGCGCCCCGAGCGTGAAGGCGGCGCTCAGGCCGGTGCGGCGGCCCCGGCGGAGCATCAGCGCCCCGAACGCCCCGGCGGACAGCGCCGCCGACGTGCTGATCAGGGTGCTGGGCAGGCCCACCAGCGTCTCGAAGTGCAGGCCGCTCATGATCAGGCTGGCCAGCACGGTGCTGACGGTGGTCGCGCCGGTCGCCAGGGCCTGCGCGGCGTACAGGGGGGCCAGCTGCCCCACGTTCAGGGCGGGGCGGGGCAGCGCGGCGTCACTCATGCCGGCATGATGACAGTCCCGCGCCGCTCACGCCGCGCAACACTCACGCGGCGCAGCGCTCACGCCTCGCCCTGCGCCTGCCAGCGGGCCTGCACCGCGCCGCGCAGGTACGTGGCGGCGTCCTCGGTGCTGGCGCCGGGCGTGAACACGCGCC
>JBKBIZ010000257.1:0-635 GCA_046293975.1 Hyphomonas sp.
TGAGTTCCGTGGCGCTGACATCGTCGAGCAGGCCGATCAGGGCGTTGCGGTGGTACGCGTCCAGGCGGAGCAGCTCGTCGATCAGGAGGGTGGTGCGCGTGCCCTGCTGCGCGAGGCGCATGGCCCGGGCGAGCGGGCCGTCCACCCAGCGGGCGCCCTGCAGGGTGGGGGAGATGAACCCGATCATGTCGCGGTCCTCCAGGCCGGGGCGGCCCTTGAGGGAGACGATCGTCGAGCCGGTGGACAGGGCGACGCGCTTGCCGAGTTCGGTCTTGCCGCAGCCGGTGGGGCCGACGAGCAGGGCGCGGATGCCGTACGCGGCGCGCCGGGTGAGGCGGCCTTCCTCGCTGAGGTCCGCACCGGGCTCGCCGGGCTGGCGGGGGGACTGCCCGAGGAGGACGGGGGAATGCGTCCACGCGGCGGGGGCAGAGAGGGGCCCGGTGATCCAGGAGCAGGTGTCCGCGGAGAGCTTCCCGGTGTAGTACAGGGTGTCCAGAACGCGCAGGAGATCGTCCTTGAAGTCGATCTTGTGGCTGAGCGTGGCCAGGTGGTCCTCGGTGGTGGGGAGGGTGACCGCGTGCCGGTCGATGGTGTGCAGGAGGGCGCCCCACCGTTCGGCGAGTTCGGTGTGCTTG
>JBKBIZ010000258.1:0-635 GCA_046293975.1 Hyphomonas sp.
CAGCGTGCGGCTGAACGTGGACGTGGATCCGTACAGCTTCCTGTAGGGCGGTTTCACCCGGCTGATATCCCGAAAAACGGGGGGCGGAGTCGGCAGGGTCGGCGCCGGGACAGCGGGGTGCAGGGTCGGCAGAGTCTACATCGACGCGCCTCGGGCGGTGCGGCGGGATGCGGTTGTCAAAGACCGGCGACGAATGTCTCCGGCAGTATGCGCCCGCTGTTTGCTCAGGCGGGAAGATCGGTTCGAGAAAATCAGAAGCGATTGAAACCGCCCGATGTTCTTCGCTGAACCGGGCTACAATTTCGCGGATTGCCAGCACAGCGTCACGCGCGGCCGCCGGGGCGCCGCGCGTATCCTTCTCCCCTCGAGGGAGAAGGTGGCCCGGAGGGCCGGATGAGGGGGCTGCGTCGAGCGGGCTCACGGCCGGACGTCTGGCGGCTTGACGGATGGATGGGTGTCTCACCCCTCATCCGCCCCCTCCGGGGGCACCTTCTCCCTCAAGGGGAGAAGGATTCCGTCAAACTCCCGGTTCGGCGGTCTCGGCCTTGTTGAGGGCGGCCTGGCGGGCCTCGAGGGCGGCGGCCTTCTTCTGCGCCGCCTTGCGGCCCATCATGTTGAGACCTTCCACGAGGGCC
>JBKBIZ010000259.1:0-634 GCA_046293975.1 Hyphomonas sp.
GGATCTTCACCGCGTCAGGATAGGCGTCGGGGCGATGCGCCGCAATGCATCAACGGGTCGGCTTCTTGTCCACCAGCGGCAGGCCGGGGGCGTCGGGTGCGACCGAACCGCCTTCGCCCAGCTCCCGCTGCATGAAGACGACATCGCGCCAGTCGTCATGCTTCCATCCTGCCGCCTTGAATACGCCGGCGTCGGCGAAACCGCGCGTGCGATGCAGGGCGATGGACCCTGGGTTTTCCGAATCGCCGATCACCGCCACCATCTGACGAAGCCCCATCGCCTCGCAGCGCGCGATCAGCGCATCGAGCAGGGCGCCGGCGACGCCGCGTCCCCTGGCCCAGGGCGCGACATAGATCGAATCCTCGACCATGTAGCGATAGGCCTGACGGGTGCGGAACGGTCCGGCATAGGCGTAGCCAGCGACTGCGCCGTCGATCTCGACCACAAGTCGCGGCAGGCCCAGGGCATCGACCCCGGCCAGCCGGGACGCCATTTCGATCTCGTCAGGCGCCTCCAGCTCGAAAGTCCCGCGACCATTGGCGACGCTCTCGGCATAGATCGCCGTTATCGCGGCGATGTCGTCGGGACGGGCGTCGCGAACCGTCGGTGCGCTCACGCCGTCTCCCAGCCCTTT